>JAQVRW010000091.1 GCA_028700875.1 Candidatus Zixiibacteriota bacterium
CGTGATGACATAGATTGAGACGTTTTTCAATCTACCTGGAGGCAAAGGTGAATAAAATGAAGATATGGGTGGCGGTCATCGTGATTCTGGCGCTGGCGGCGCCGACCGTCATGGCACAAGAGAACAGGGCGCTGTGGAATAAATCGACCTATGTTCAGTCGGCCAAGATCATCTATCAACACGAGTACAAGGCTCAGAAGACCAAAGATATCATGTACCGCTGTATCGACTTGATCAAGGAGGCCGACGGTCGGTTTGGACCGGACCCGGAACTCAGCTATTCGCTGGGTGTGTACTATGCCGAAATCGGCTTGCTGGACACGATGGTGATGTATTTCGACTCGGTCGAGACCATGTGCTCCGATACGACCATCCCCGAGAAACTGCGGGCCAATTGCTACAAGAAGGATAACTACGTCAGCAAGATATCCGGTTTTCGCCAGAAATATTGGGAAGATTCATACAACAGCGCCGTGGAAAACATCAATCAGTATGACACGGTAATGGCCAGGCGCGGCCGGACCGAGGCCTCTGATTCGTTGGCCCTTTACGACAGCCTGAAAGCGGAGACCCTCAAGCGGGGCATGGCGGAGTTCGACTTGGCGGCGATGTTGAAGCCGTCCGATCCCAAAACATATGACGGCAAGGGCGTCTTTCTCGAGCGGGAGAAGAGGTATACTGAAGCCATCGAAGAATACAAGAAGGTGATAAAGCTCAGCGGGGAAAACGTCAAGGACGTCAGCAAGATCGCCTATGCCTATATTTCCATTCCGGATTGGATGAATGCGGCGATCTGGTTCGAGCGGCTGGTGGATTACGATCCGCAAAACATCAGCGCTCTGGTCAACCTGTCGATCTGCCACAACTCTCTGGGCGACTACGACAAATCGTACACCTACACCGAAAAAATCCTGAGTATAGAACCGACCAATCCCCAGGCGTTGTATAATGCCGGGCAGTATTGGTTCCTGAAGATGCAGCAGGCGGCGGCCGATCTATCCGAGGTTGCCGACTCGACCAAGGGCGCGGATGCCAAACGGAAAGAGTATGACGCGCAAATTGCCGATTACCGCACCAAGTCCGCCGACTATTTCGAGAAGATCATAGCCGGCAACGCCGAGGACAAGGACGCGTTGAAACGGCTCGGACTCCTGTATTTGTTAAGCCAGCAAAACGAAAAGGCGGTCGACGCTTTCTCCAAGTTCATCGCGCTTGAACCGAATGACGCCGGCGTTTTGGATTATCTCGGCCGGACATATATCCAGATGGGGAAATTCCAGGAAGCGCTTTTCCCGTATGAAAAGCTGGTCGAAAACGATCCCGGAAACGCCGAAGTCTGGGAGCGGTTGGAAGAGCTGTATCGCTATACCAACCAGGCGGAAAAGGCCGAGCAGGCCAAGGCCAAAGTGGCGGAACTTCGCAAACTGTAACCGAAACGGCAAAGCATCATTTGAGAAAGGGCAGCCGTCGGCTGCCCTTTTTAGCATATGGATGAAATATTGGTCAATCTGGCGGTGGCCGGGCCATACCGCAACCTGTTTACCTATAAGTTGCGTCATCCCGATGAACTGGATTTGCAGCCGGGATGCCGTTTTCTGGTCCTGTTCGGCGGCGGGGTCAAGGTCGCCTTTTATGTCGAACCCCAAACCGCCCCGGTGGCTTATCGACTGCGGTATGTCCGCGAACGAATCGATATCGGCACCCCGTTCCCGTCGGATCTGTTTCGCTTCTGTCGATGGATGGCCGACTATTATTTTGCCGGGTTGGGGGAAGTTCTGGCGGCGGCTCTTCCCGGAACCGGGACCAAGAAGCCCCGGCTGGAATACATCGTATCCGATCGCGCCGCCCTCGAACGGTTGATCGACAACGATGCCCGCGTGGGACGGTTGGCGCGACGGCTTCTGCAAAGAGGAAGCATCAGCGATGCGGCCCTGGGGCATCAGCCCGACCTGGCGCCGCTGGTGCGCCGCTGGACCGCCGAGGGGATCATCGTCTCCCGCCATAAAGCGGTCGGCGGGCAAAAGAAGCTGCTCGGGTATCGCCTGTCATCCGATTCCGAAGAGACCACGATGTCGGGCGCCGTGCGGCAGTTGCAGCCGGGCGTCGTCTATCCCGCGGGCGAACTGGCCGCCGCTTTCGGCCTGTCGGCCTATCGCATCGCGAAATTATGCAAGGAAAACATCATCGAAAAAGTCCATGGCGACGCCTCGGCGGCCGAGATGACCGATTTTCGGGTGCGACACGAACTGCCCAAGCTGGAGCTTCTGGAGGAGCAGAAACGGGCGCTCGATGATCTCATCCCCGTCATCACGGCGCATCGATTCGCACCGTTCCTGCTGTTCGGCATTACCGGTTCGGGCAAGACCCTGGTGTATTGCCATGCCGCGCGGGAGACACTGGCGGCGGGACGGTCGGTGCTGGTGATGGTGCCGGAAATCGCCTTGTCGGGGTTGCTCTTGTCGTCATTTGCCGCTTTCTTCGGCGACCGCGTGGCGGTGATTCACTCCGGCCTGACTGCGGTGCAGCGCATGTTCGTCCGGGAGAAAATCGCCTCCGGCGAGGTGCGTGTCGTGATCGGCCCCCGGTCGGCGTTGTTTTCCCCCATGAAGGATTTGGGTTTGATCGTGGTGGACGAGGAACACGACCCTTCGTACAAGCAGGACGATCCCGCCCCGCGTTATCATGCCCGCGATGCCGCCGTGATGCTGGGCAAGACCTGTTCCTGCCCGGTCATCCTGGGATCGGCGTCGCCGTCGGTGGAGTCGTATTACAACGCCACCACCGGGCGATATCGTCTGCTGACGCTCAATCGTCGACCCCAGTCGGGGTATCAGATGCCGCAGATTCTGACGCTGGACATGAAATCGGAGAAGATATCGGGGGAATGTTCGTTTCTGTCGTATCGGTTGAAAAAGGAAACCGAGACGCATATCGCTTCCGGCGGGCAGGTGATCTATTATCTCAACCGGCGCGGTTTTGCACCCCGCCTGAAATGCCAAGACTGCGGCGAGGTGCCCGTTTGCCCCGACTGCGGCGTGACGCTGGCGTATCATCGTAGCGGCAACCAGCTCAAGTGTCATTTCTGCGACCGGGTCGAGCCTGCGCCGCAGAAATGCGACCATTGCGGCGGCAACGATTTCATCGCGCTCGGCACTGGCACCCAGCGAGTGGAGGAAAACCTGGCCCGGCTGTTCGAGAATATTCGCGCGGAACGGATCGACTCCGATAAGACCGCGCGCAAGTCCGGACGATTGATCCTGTCGGAATTCGCCGAGGACAAGTTCGACCTGTTGGTCGGGACGCAGATGGTCACCAAGGGGTTGGATATCCCCAATGTGACGTTGGTCGGCGTGCTGGCGGCGGATATCGGTCTGGAGATGCCCGACTTCCGCGCCGCCGAGAAGACCTATGCGCGATTGCTCCAGGTGGCCGGACGGGCCGGGCGGGGCGACCGCGAGGGAACGGTCATGATTCAGACCTATTACAGCGATCATCCGGTGATCCGTCATCTGGCGCAGGGAAACTATCTCGGCTTTTTCGAGATGGTGCTGGAGGAGCGCCGCGAACTGCAATATCCCCCGTTTTCGCGTTTGATCAATATTACGTTGACGAGCGAAGACGAAAAGCTGTTGGAAAAAGAAGCGTTGACGTTCCGCATTCGCCTGGAAGAACGCCTCTCCGGTCTTTCGACCTCCGGCACTCCACCGGGTGCCCCACCCCTTGGGGTGGGTTCGGGCGCCCCGCCGCTTGCGGTGGGTCTGGGTGGCCCATCCTTGAGGACGGGGAGAGCATTCGTTCTCCTCGGGCCCGCCCCGGCGCCGATCTATAAACTTCGCGGCCAATATCGCCGTCGGTTGATCATCAAGTGCGGTTCAACCGGCAAGATCGTCGCCCGGTTCCGCGCCTGGGAAGATGCCGAGAAGGGGTTCGGATTGCCGGCCAAGGTCAAGGCGATTTTCGACATCGACCCGGTGAACATGATGTAAACACAAGATATAGCTAAACAGTGACCCGACCGAGAGTATCATCCATGCCCCGAAGCGTAATCCCTTGACTTGACAGGAAAACAGGTTATACTATGATTTGGTGAGCATGTTTTCTTGTCCGCTTTCGTTTATATGGAACTTTGACGGGTCTTGCCGATACATAGAAATAACAATGACTTTAAATATTTCGGCGAAGGCATGAATAAAAGACACCTGGCGTTCGGCGCAATATCGTTTGTCATCTTCACTGCCCTATTCCTGATGGCCGACATCGGCAGGGCCGAAATCCGGCCGCGTATCAGAATCGACACGATCCCCTCGGCCCAACCGGGAACGACCGTCACCGTGCCGATCTATATCCAGAATTACCCGCTCCAGATGGGCGGATTTGATTTTATCGTCGCCTATGACAAGGCCGCCATGACTATTACCGATGCCACGCTCGGCCAGCTTCCGACCGCCTGCGGATGGGAGCTGTTCGCGCATCAGGTCAAAGACAGCGCCGGTTGCCAGCCGGATTGTTCCGGGCGGATGCGCATCGTGGCCATCGCCGAGACGGCCAACGGTCCGTATCATCCCTCCTGTTATGGTCCGGCCGACAGCGCCGCGGCCGAGCTGGCGGTGATCTATGTTCAAATCGCCGACACGGCGGCGGTCGGGGTTTTCAAGCCGATCCGGTTCTTCTGGAACGAATGCACCGACAATGCGTTGTCATCGGTTTCCGGCGATTTCCTGTTTATCGACAGCCGGATATACGATGACGCCGGGAGTCTCCTGTGGGATGAGGCCGACACGGTCAATTTTCCGGAGGCCTCGCGGCCGCTCTTTGTCGGCACTCCCGACAGTTGCGTGGAAACCACCAAGGCGCAATTCGTCTGCGGCGATGTCAACGGCGACGGCAAGATAACGATCGGCGATGCCGTCTTTATCATCAGCTATCTCTTCCGTTCCGGCTCGGCCCCGTATCCGATAGAAATGGGAGATGTCAATGGCGACGGCGCCTTCAACATCACCGATGCGGTCTATCTGGTCGCCTATATTTTCCGCGGCGGGCCGGCCCCGATCTGCGATGGCATCCTGCGCATAATCGAATTCCAGCACGGCGGCATCGGCATCCAATAGGTTCGGCCGGTCCTTCTCCCTCCCTTCTCGCGCCACAGGCGCGGTCTCGCGAAACGATTTCGGGGTTTTCAACAGGCCCGTCCCACGGGGGGCTGGATTCGTCGAGACGGATATCATGGATCGACGGGGCCGATGAAAACCGCTTTACAGAACGGCAGGGGAGTGTATATTATATAGTATACCTGTATCGCCAACCTTCCCAAGGAGACGACCATGCTGCAAAAGCTAATCCTTGCCTGCCTGATGGCGGTCATATTGACCACCGCCGGGTTCGGCGCCGATCTGTTTCTGGTCAAAGTCCAAAGCCATCAGGATGCCGACCGGTTGCGGGATTTGGGCGTCGATGCCGTCCTGCGGGTTCAGGATGGTTATTTGGTATTGGCCGATCCTGCTATCGCTGATCGTCTTACTTCGTCCGGCCTGAAGGTCGAGGTGGTGGCCAAGGATGTCGACCGGGAACTTCTGGCCCTCGAAAACAGCCATGACCTGTCCAAAACGGCGCCTTTTCCGGTCCTTTTCCAGGAAGATAACGTTCGCTTGTATCGCATCGGAGGGCTATCGGATATGGCCAGGTCCGATGGCTCATATTTGGTGGCGGTACCTCCCGAATCCGTACCGATTATCTATCACGATCCGCTGATCGTAAACGAGGCGGCGGCCTTCCAGGTGGCCGATCTGCGGGCGCTGATAAACCAGATCAAGCAGGATTCTCTGCAATCGTATCTCAATAGATTGCAGGCGTTTCCCGGCCGGGTGGCGGCCACTGCGGGCAATGTCGCCGCCCGCGACTGGATCCGTTCCAAGCTCCAATCGTTCGGCTACTCGGTCAGCATCGAACCATTCGACGCCTACGTGTATGAGACTTGGGAGACCTGCTACAACATTATCGCGGTCAAGGAAGGCACGGTCTTCCCCAGGCGGCAGATAGTGATCGGAGCGCACCATGACGCCGTCCCCGGTTCGCCGGGCGCCGACGACAACGGCACCGGCACGGCGGGCGTGCTGGAAATGGCGAGAGTATTGGCCGATGAACCGTCCGAGATGACCATCATCTTCGCCCTGTTCGACAGCGAGGAACAGGGGTTGAACGGTTCCTGGTACTATGCGTCGAACGCCTACTATAGCGGCGACAGCATCGTCTGCATGGTCAACATGGACATGATCGGCAGCGTGGGAAACGACACGGAAGCCAGTATCAAGTACGGGGAAGAAACCGCCTACGCCCGGTTGTGGATCATGCTGGCGGATACACTGGTGGGTATTAATGGGATCATGGCGGGAGGCGCCTCGAACTCGGATCATTATCCGTTCACGCAGAACGGATTCGACGTGGTGTACGCCGAGGAGCGGGTGATGTCGCCGTATTACCACCAACCCACGGACAGCACCGTCCATGTCAATTTCGATTATTTCACGCGGATGGTCAAAGGGACGCTGGCGACCGCTTACACGATCGACTACGCCCCGCCGGGCGTGACGGTCACGGCCGTGCGCGACGGCGGCGACGGCCAGTCGCTTCAGGCGGAATGGGCCATCCCCAGCACCACCGGGGTCGATTTCTTCCGCGTGTACATTCAACCGCAACCGACCGGCGCGCTCGATTCGGTCACCGTACCGGTGGGGACCTTTTCGGCCCTGCTGACCGGTCTGACCGATGGTCAGCAATACAAAATTCACGTGGTGGCTTTCGACAACGAAGGCCACAGCTCGGTGGTGTACAACGAGGTGACGGGTACGCCGCATATCATTCCGGCCGCTCCCGCCAACCTGCACGCCGCGCCGGCATACCGAAGCATCAGACTCGTCTGGACGAACAACAACACCGAACTCGATTTCGATCATTTCACGATCATCCGCGACGGGGTGGCCTTGCCCGTGACGGTCACCGATACCACGTATCTCGATAATGATTTCTCTCTGGGCTCGGCCATGCACGATTACATCGTCGTTGCCACGGACCTCGACGGCAACATCTCGGATACGACCGGCGTGACGCCGGCGTCGATGCGCGCGGCGACGCTCCAGCCGGGGCATATCCTGGCGATCAACCGTTCCGGCAGACCCGCCGCCGACATCGTCAATGAAGTCGTCACGGGCGAGTATATGCGCGAGGCGCTGACCGGATATAACTACGACTATTATTCCGACACCGCCTATGGCAACATCCATCGCACCGATACCCTGCAGCTGGTCGACATGCTCGACTACGAGGTGCTGGTTCTGGGGGGCGAGTCGGGCCGGACCGATAATTTCGGAGGCGAACTGATATACGGCGGGGTCCTGGATACGATCTGCGACTACATTTCGATCGGGGGGAAAGTGGTTATGTTCGGCCGGTGGGGGGAATTGTACTCCGGCGGGACGCACACCGCCGACACGATCGAATTCATTCCCGGAGCCGCCAATTACGGCTACAAAAGCTATTTTCATTTCGACCAACGTATCCGGAACAAGTCCAGTTATTCCACCACCACCCTTTTCTCCGATCTGGTCGGGGCGCACGGCCAGAAGCCGGAATTTCCCGATTTGGTCTGGGATTCGCTGGCGGCGGTCGATCATTCGTACCCCTGGACGGAGGTTTCCGGAATTCCCTGTCCGACATTCGGCGTGCTGCGAAGCGGACCGGAAGTGCTCTACACCTATGATTCACGCACCGATTTCGCTCTGACCGAAGGGAAGCCGATCGCCTGGCGGTACATGGGCGAAGATTACAAATACATCTTCTTCGAATTCCCGCTGTCGTTCATCGAGCGGACGTCGGCCGTGGCGGTGCTGCGTGAGGCGGTTTCCGAGCTGACTTCGGGGGGATGGGCCGCCACGACGCTGATTGACCCCGGCACGATCGATATCCCCGCCGGGCCTCCCGAGAATGTAACCGTCTATGTGGGCGATTTTACCAACGGTAAGACCGCCGGCGACGTCGATTTGGCTACGGTTCGGGTGAACGGGACGATAACGCCGTCGTCGGCGACTATCGAACCGTCGGTGCCGCCGTTTACCGGAGATGTTCTGGTGCTGACCGTCCCGAGCGATGATTTCATCGCCACCTTCGGCGCTTTTGTCGGCACTGTCGAACGCGACTATACTGTTTCCTGGGTCTATTCCGGCGAAAGCGAATCGAATCTGACCGAAGGTCAGGTCATCCTGATCAATGCGGCCTTTGTCCCGGGCGACGCCAACGGCAACGGGGTCGTCAACGTCGCCGATGCCGTGTTCATCATCAGTTATGTTTTCCGGGGCGGCCCGGCACCTGATCCGCCGGCGGCCGCCGACGCCAACTGCGACAGCAAGATCAACGTCGGCGATGCCGTCTATATAATCAGCTACATCTTCCGCGGCGGCCCTGCGCCCGGATGCAAGTAAGCGGTCTTGTTCCGGCAGGTGCGACCTGCCGGAACAACATATCGCCTCATGGCACACAAAAACCATCAAAAGCGATGGCATTCTTCTACTGATTTGCGGGCGAAATGACGGAAGTTTTCGTTGGATAAGCATGGATGGCATACGGTTGTGAGGAAATGGTTTCGAATTGTCATTTTTGATGTTTTTGGGCATTTCATCATACCAACGTAATACTTTCGACCGTCGCTTCTCAGGCAGAATCACTTGAACCCACCCGTTGTCCACCTGCGGCGGACTGTGGGTGGGCCACAGGTTTCATCTGAGGGTGCGCTACCCGGCCCACGCCGCCACACTGCCATTCCCGCGGCAAGCGGGAATCCATCCTTCGTTGCATTTCCCTGGATACCCGCGTTCGCGGGTATGACAGGTTGGTGAAAATGCAAAATCGATGGCATTATTCTACTGATTTGCGGCCGAAAAGCGGGAATTATTCGTTGGAATTGAATGGTGGCGTTGGGGTTGCATGGAAATGGATTCGTCTTGTTGTTTTTGATGTTTTCGGCCATACCGTCACACGAATCTGATGCGTTTCTTGCTGGCGATGTGGTCGATTCTTGACCGCCGCCAGTACCCATACTTATAGAACGTGATGATTTCATCTAATAAAGGATGCGATTTCGCAATCACCATCAAACTAGTGTTGATTTCGCGGTGGCAATAGGGAAGCGGGCAAGCCAGGAGGGATGCGTCTCAGGTAAAATCAATTGAGCCACCCTAATGAGTGGGCCAACCGTCCAACCAAATATTGATTTTGTATCACATCCGAATGGCGGGGACGGTTTTCGCGGCGCACGAGGACGTACGCCGCGCACGGGAACATGGTTTGGTGGATAGGCAAGCGGGGGCGGCAAGGGTATCAAACGTGCCATATCATAATATAATGGAATAACTTACCCCACCATCCGCCACGGCGGAGTGGGGCACCCGATATGAACATCGGCCAGGAGCTAAATGCTTTTCAACACTTGCCCGGCGGCGGGGAACCCCG
>JAQVRW010000092.1 GCA_028700875.1 Candidatus Zixiibacteriota bacterium
CATCGTCGCCGTTTTCTTTTCGGTTTTCCATGTCGCCGCGGGCGGTTTCGCGGCGGTGGTCTGGAGCGATATCCTGCAGTTCTCGCTCATGTTCGCGGGATTTATCATTCTCTTTTTCTTCTCCCTGTTCACTCTCGGCGGGTTCGGGTATCTTCAGACGCATCTGCCCGCGACCCATTTCTCCGCCACCGGCGGCAATCCGGTCGGATATATCGCCATCTGGTATATTATCGCGATGGGAACGTTGGTCGACCCGGCCTTTTACCAACGCTGTTTCGCCGCCAAATCGGTTTCGGTCGCCCGATGGGGAATCTGGATCTCGATCCTGTTCTGGATCGTCTTCGATTTCATGACCACCAGTTGCGGCCTGTATGCCCGGGCGCTTCTGCCCCAATTGGAGAATCCGACCGCCGCCTACCCCGAACTGGCCAAGGCGATTTTGCCCGCCGGTCTGCTGGGCATTTTTTTATTGTCCATTCTGGCCACGGTCATGTCCACGGTCGATTCCTATATCTTTTTGACCGCCACGACCATCAGCCATGACCTGTTTTGGCGGTTTAAGAAGTTCAAGGACAACAAGATACGGTTCTACACGCTGGTCGGGTTAATCATTTCGGCGACGGCCACGATTATCGTCGCCGTGTCCTCGGATTCCGTCGTCAATATCTGGCATGATTTCGGTTCGGTGGGAACCCCGGCGCTACTTCTGCCCCTCCTTTTATCCTATTGGGGCGGATACCAATATAGCCCCAAAGGGGCTTTTGTCTCGATCACGCTGTCCGGTCTCATGGTCATCCTGGCCCTGATCTATCCCCGTTTGAGTGGTACCGGTCAGTATTTTTTAAATATCGAACCGATTTTCATCGGCTTGGCGACATCAGTCATGGTGTTCCTGTTTGCACGGGTTCCAAAACCGCGCCCCGTCCGTTGAAATGTCTTTTACATCCTTATCTAATCATTGCCGCCCCTTTTCCGATAAAAGAATAGATACATCGGAACGGTTGAATTATGGCCAATATTATCAGCGAACATCTCAAGCAGGAAGTCGTCACCGACGTCAATCTGCTTCTGCGTGATCTGCTGAAAGTCATCAAAGTCCTGACGCTCTACCCGGCGGATAACCCCTTGCCGGCCAAGATGCGCGACTCGGTCGGGGCGCGGATGATTGAACTGGTGAATCGGTTCGACGGCCTGCAGTTTGCCGTCAACGCCGATGAACTGGTCTATCAGAACGAGACGGTTTTCAGCGATAAAAGCAAGGAAGAGGCGCTGGCCTCGCTTTTGTACCAGAGCGGCATCATCATGCTGGAGTTTCGGCCCCGCCTGACCCGCGAGGAGTTCGACACTTTCCTGGACCTGGTCAAGACATATATCAACGATCGCTCCCCCGAGCGGGATTTGGTATCGTTGCTGTGGCAGGCGCAACTGGACGGAATCAAATTCCGCACGGTCGAGGACGTCGCCTTAAGCGCCTATTCCGCCGACATGATCGTTCAGGAGCTTCGTTCCGACGACCAGTCCCGCCGGGATTTCAGCGCCGACATCATCTACAACACCATCAGTCTCGATGACCAGCCGGAACCCCTCGCACCCTCGACTATCGATGCGGCGCAGGAGATGGGCCTGTCGCTGGAACCGGACGCGGGTCGACCCGATCCGTTCCAGTTGTTTCTGGGAAGACAGGGGGAAATTCCCGACGATGAGCAGGCCCACATTCAGAAGCTGTTGCAGGAAGACCGCTATTTCGATTACTGCCGCGCCGTGACCAGGATTCTCCTCGAAACTCTGCAGACGTGGGACGATCAGCAACCGCTGGTGGAGACAGTCGCCATCTGCGAAAAGGTTCTGGACGAGCTATTGAACGCCGGGGCGTTTGCCGCGGCAGCCGATTTCATCCATTCATTGCGCGCCATCCAGGAGGAGCGACGGTCATCCAAACCGGCGTTCGCCGACCGCTTGACCGAGTTTTTCCAGCACGCCGGGGATTTCCGCCGGATCGAATACCTGACGGAAATCATCAACCGGCAGGAAACGGTGGACACCGGCGCCCTCGAGTTATACTTGGAGGCCCTGGGCTGGGAATCATTGGCCCATATCATCGGGATGCTGGGGAAACTGGTCTCGAAATCGGCCAGGCTGATGGTCTGCGACTATCTGGCCCGGCACGGCAAAGAAAACCGGCATATCATCGGCAGCTCCCTGCGGGACAAACGCTGGTATGTCGCCCGGAACGCCGTCATGATTCTGGGGCGGATCGGCGGCAACGAGGCGCTTCGCTTCCTGTCCGGGACGGTCACCCATCCCGACCAGCGCGTCCGGGCGGAGACGATTCGGGCGTTGACCGCCATCGGGACCGACGACGCGGTGGACATCCTGTGTCGCTTTCTCGATGATTCCGATTCCGAATTACGATTGGCCTGTCTCAAGCATCTGGAAAAGATCGGCGGCCGCAAGCCGTTCGAAAGTCTCCGAAGCATTGTCCAATCCCCGGACTTCCGGAAGTTTTCCCTGGAAGAGCAGGAATGGTTCTTGGTGGCGCTGTCGCGTCTCGGGGGGGAAGAGGTGGTTGCCTTCCTGGCGACTATCGCCGGCTCTTTCCAGCTTTTCCCCGGAGCGGCCATGACTCGCTTCCAGCTGGCGGCGCTGACCGCCCTGGTCCATAACCGATCGGAGGAGGCCGAACAACGGATCCTGCAGCTTTCCCGTTCCCGCAGACGGTGGCTTCGCGAAGCCGCTGCGGCCGCGCTCGATCAGCGCCGAAGATTGATTCACGGAGGAGGTGACGACGGTGACGACTCCGCTGAATGACACCGCCATTGATCGCCACGAGTACCAGGCCGGCCGCTACCTGTTGACCGCTCTGTTTTTGCTGTTGAAGTCCGCCCGGGTCTATGAGGCCAACAACGATTCCTACAAGGCACAATCCGAACGGTTTTTCATCAGCCTGCGCCGGTACATGGAAGGCCGGGACAACTGCACGATCAAGATCGTCAAAGGACGGTGGTTCGTCGATGAACGATTCCTGTTTATCGGCAACGACGACATGATCGGCGCTTCGGCCGTAGCCGACCGTTGGGCCGAACTGGCGCTGGGGGGCATGATCGTCGGCGACACCGTCAGCTCCGCACACATCGATGCCTTCGTTCGGCTGCTGTGGGAATTCCCCGCGCCGAATGAACAGCAGCGGGAAAAGCTGTCTGACCGCCTGATGGAACTGGGGGTGGACTCCATTTCGTTGTTGGTCCGCCCCAAGGCCGATGATGACCAGCGTATCACCGACGAAAGCCGGCAACGGCTTCGGGCCGAGGCGCGTGAAATCTTCTTCCGTTCGATCACCATCGTCAAGGAAGTTGTCTCTATGGTCGCGAAAGAAGAAAAAATCTCGGTGGCCCGCACCAAACGGGTCGTCCATTCCATCATCGACCAGATCTCCGAGGACGAGGCGGCGCTGGTCGAACTGGCTTCGATCAAGGATTTCGATGACTACACCTATGCTCATTCCGTCAATGTCTGCATCTATGGCGTGACCCTGGGATTCCGGCTCGGGCTGGGGCGCAAGGAACTCTCCCAACTCGGTTTCGCGGCGCTGTTCCACGACATCGGCAAGGTCCGCCTGCCCTCCGATCTCATCAACAAACCGGCCCGCTTCAACGAATTCGACTGGGCCCAGATGCGCAAACACCCGGCGCTCGGCGTCATGACCATCGCCAAATCCTTCCGGCTGGACCCCTACATGGCCCGGGCCGTTTTGGTCGCCTTCGAACATCATATCAACCCGGATCACAGCGGGTACCCGTCTCTGCCCGAACCGCGCACCATCAACCTGTATTCCCGGATCGTCGCCATCGCCGATTGTTTCGACGCCCTCTCCTCGGGACGCGTGTATATCAAGGACCCGATTTCTCCCGATGAAGTGCTGCGCATGTTGATGTATCAGATGAGCGCGAAGTTCGACGCCGGCCTGCTGAAAATGTTCGTCGGCATCATCGGCGTCTATCCGGTCGGCTCTCTGGTACTGTTGTCCGATGACAGCCTTGGAATCGTCACCCGGACCCACGCCGATGATCTGCGCCGACCCGAAGTCCGCGTCATCGCCGACCGGTCCGGCGAAAAGGAAACGTCCCTCTGGCTGGACCTGCGCGACGGCGATAATCGGAATCTGGAGATCGTCCGCTTGATCGACCCCGCCAAATACAATCTGGATATCAGCCGGTTTGTCCTGTCCGACCGCTAGACGAAGGCGGGAGAAATCTAAAAATGGTAGGTTAGCGTCACTGCGGCCCCGTTTCCCGGGGCCGTTTTCCATGATACCGTCGTTTGCCCCGCCACCGGCGGCGGGAAATCCCGCAGATGCGCATCCACGTAGGCGTCGAACATGGATAAGAATATGGTTATACCCGTTGCCCAAAGATTGGAGTTGCGGCTGTCGCGATAGTCGGCATACTGCACAAAAGCGGCCTCTCGTTGGGTCGTTTCCGTGACGGGGATCGCCTGCCAGCGGTCCCGCCAGTCGGAGGCCTTCCCGGCAAAGTGAATGTACTTGTAGATAAAATACGATTCGATGACGAAAACCGCCCCGGCCTTGATATATTTATGGTTACTCCACTGACCCCATCCGGGAAAAACCACCGATTTGAACATGATGATGGTCGGCGAGATTTTATGCGCCCTATCTTTCGTGGTCGGTTCATATGCCTGGACCAAAATTGTGTCGCCGCCGAATTGATACAGGGTCGGCTCCAGCACGACGCTGTCTGAGACGATGGAATCTTTGGGCGGGGCGGCGGTGTCGGACGGGAGGGCCTGCGCGGTGGTATCTATGAGTGTTGCGGCCGTATCCGGCGGCAGGATTTGTCCGACGGAATCGGCCGCCAACAATGGGCCGGTCGGCCGAGACGTCTCCGAACCGTCGGCGACGACCCCGGCGGCGAGGCCCATCAGCACCGCCGCGAGGATTATGCTAAGCTTTGTCTGAAGCATGGGTGAATATGCGCACGACTTGAGGCAGCACCTCCACCGTGAGTTCCTCGCGGGTGAACTCCACCGGATCGCCGTCCAGCAGCCAGGCGCGGCCGGTGGCCGGGGTCATGGTGAACCGCCGTCCGCGAATCAACTGGACGCCGTCATCGAACTGGTATTTTCGTTTCCTGAGATCGCGGATGAAACGGGCCGCGGTATCCCGATCGCCTTTGGGATCGAATACGACGATCAGGCGGCCGTCGATGGGGTCGGCGACGGGCGCTACCTTCAGGGTCATGATAGTGGACAACAGGTGGACGCCCAGGACGAGCGGTTCGACCTCATAGGTAAAGGAATCGATCTTCATCGTGGTCGGGCGGGCGATGGCGTCTTCGGCGGCCCGAGCCGCGAGTTTGGTCCAGGACATCGACAACCGGGGCAACGATCCGCTCCCCAACCGTTCGAGAAACGCCGGGATCACGCCGGTCACCAGACTGCCCACGAAAAACTGGCCGTTGGCCAACGCGGCGTCGATCTGGGTTTGCTGGCCCCCATTGATAATCTCCAGCGCCGCTTCGGGATCCGGCTCCCCGTACAGGGAGGTATAGATGTTATTGAACCGTCCGCAGGGAACGATCCCCAATAACCCCTTGATCCGGGCGGTTTGGGACGCGGCCATCCGTACCGAACCGTCGCCGCCGAACACCACGACCGCGTACGGCCGCTTGCGTACGGCCTCGGTGACCATCCGGGTATAATCTTTCCAGTTGGCGGCCGATTCGACGACGCATTCGCAATCCCCCCGACGGAAACGCCGTTCCACTTTCTTGGCCAGTTTTTGGGCCATTTCGATTCCACCGCCGGCGGCCTCGTTGACGGCCATATAATATACCTTGCGGCTGGGAACCTGGCTCCGAGGCCGGGATCGTATGACGCGTTCTGGTTCACGGTATCTCATAAAAGGCACCATCCCTTAGAAACCTTCCCCCCCGCCGCCCGGCGGCGGGGGAGCGCGCAAATTCTTGATGCGCTGGCCGATAATATAGTATATATAGAGTCGACTGGGGAAAAAAAATCAACGATGGGGCCGGCGGCGGCGGTCGCGCAACGTATCAGGTAATCATGTCCATACCGCGGTCATTACAGAAATCAAACGTGCTGATTCCGGCGGTTTTCATCCTGCTGGTTATCCTCTATGCCCCGGTTATCATCGGACTGGTCGGAGAATGGTACCACGACGATAATTACTCGCACGGATTCCTGATTCCCCTCATCTCCGGGTACCTGATCTGGAGAAAGCGGGCGCGGCTGAAAGAACTCATCAACCCCTCCGGCGACATCGGCGGCATGGCGCTGGTCTTGCTGGGGATGGCCATGTTCGTCCTGGCCAACGCCGCGGCCGAATATTTCACCCTGCGGGTTTCCCTGGTGATCACCATGTTCGGACTGGTCTGGTACCTTCTGGGCCGGAAGGTCGCCACCGCTACCTGGTTCGAGATTCTTTTCCTGATGTTTATGATTCCCCTGCCGTACGTGCTGTACTATTCCATGACTTTCCCGATGCAGCTTCTGGCTACCAAGGTGACGGTCAAACTGCTTAACCTGATCGGCATGACCGCCATCCGGCAGGGCAACATCATCCACCTGCCGGGATATTCGCTGGAGGTGGCCGAGGCCTGCAGCGGCCTGCGGTCGTTGATATCGCTTCTGGCGTTGGGCGCGGTCTACGCCCGCCTGACCCAGAAAGGCCTTCCCCGGCAGATCATTCTCTTCCTGTCGACCATCCCGATCGCCGTCGCCGCCAACATCTTCCGCGTCTTCTTTACCGCCGTCGGGGCCTACACCATCTCCCGCGAACTGGCCGAGGATTTCCTGCATACCTTGTCGGGCATGATGGTTTTCGTCGTCGCGTTTATCATGCTGTTTATATTCGGGGCCATCTTGAAAATCGGGACGAAAAAATCATGACCGGCGCCGCCAAAAAAGCCCTGGCCGCCGCCGCCATTTTGATCATCTGCGGCGGATTCGGGACATTCATCCGCAGCCACCAGGCCCATCCCGATCGGCCGCCCGACTTCAGCCGGATTCCCTACGATATCGGCCCCTATATCGGCGGCGAACAACGGTTTGACGACTACACCTATGATGTCTTGAAAGCCGACACCACGACCCTGCGGATGTATCGCACCGCCGAGGGTAATACATTTTGGCTGTTTCTGGCCTATTTCTCCAGCCAGAAATACGGCGCGCAGATTCATTCACCGAAACATTGCCTGCCCGGCGGCGGATACCGCATCATCTCGATGGAACCGTACCAAATCCCGCTCGATGACGGACGCATCCTGCCGATCAACCGGGTTCTGATCGCCAGCCCGAAACGTCAGGAATTGATGTTCTATTGGTACGAGACCCGCAGCGGAGTCATCTCGAATGAATACGGTCTCAAGTTCGATCTGATGAAAAACGCGGTTCTGCTCCTGCCGACCGACGCCGCCATCTGCCGGATCACCATGCCGGTGGCGCTCGACGCCGACCTCAACGGGGCCAGCGCGGCCATGACCGAATTCGCCCGCCGCCTGTATGCCGATATCCAGACGGCGCTGCCGTTCGGCGGCAAATAAACTGATTGCTCCCGGTTTCAAACACACCTACATTCTCCACACAATACATTCCTTTGTAAAGCAGTGGCAGGGTATGGCCAGATTCACTTTCAAGGAAATTTGCGCAGATCTGTGGCCCGATTTCGAGACGTTGTTCGGCGCCACGGGCGCCTGCGGCGGATGCTGGTGCCAGTCGTGGCGGGTGCTTCAAGGGGGAAAACTCTGGGAAGACACCAAAGGCGAGAAGGCGCACCAGTTGACCCGGTCGCTGATTCTCACCGGCCGGATGACCGGACTTCTGGCTTATGAGGGTGACAAGCCGGTTGGCTGGTGCTCTTACGGACCCCGCGTGGTCTTCCCCCGCCTGGAACGGGTCAAGGCATATCGCCGCGATGACACCGAAGGCATCTGGTCGATCACCTGCTTTTTCATTCCCAAAGAATATCGCCGCAAGGGCCTGGCCCGGCAAATGCTGGGGGCGGCTTTGCGATTCATGAAAAAGCGGCACGTCCGGATAGTGGAAGCGTATCCGGTTCCGCCGACACTCGATGGGACGAAGTTGCCGGGGGCCTTCATGTTTACCGGCCCGTTGGCGATCTTCGAGAAGGCCGGGTTCGAAATCGTCCAGCGCATTTCTCATTCCCGCCCGTTGGTCCGTCTGCAGCTATAACGAGTATAATAGTCAGACGGATACATCGGGAGGGTATCATGCAATTACATTTATCGGCCGCGCTGACGACATCGCGCGCCCTATTCATCCTCGCCTGTTTCGGTCTGAGTTGTATCTCCGGTTGTTCGATCCATCGCCAATATCTGAGCGGCGAGGTTACTTCGCGGGTCAAGAACGACACGCTGGTCATCACGTATGACATCCATATCAAGAACCCGGCTATCGATTCCGTGGCCTTCCAACTCCTGCCGACAGGAGACACTAGGGGAAGGGTCTCATATGAAGTGTACTACGCCTCCGAAGAGCGGGTCAAAGATTCCGTGTATCGTTCCCTGGGCGATTCCCTTCCTTGTTGTATCGACCTGCCCCGCTCGCTTATTAGCGACATTCGCAGAACACGGAAGGAAGGAAAAACCGGGGGCCCGGATACCACCCGTATTTGCTGGTGGAATACCTTGTCATATCCGAATCTGGATACGATTTTTGGCCCCCCTTTCTCCAGCCCCTACCACACTTCCTATAAGCCATTAGTTGATTCCATACTTCAGGTCGCATCATTGGACAGCCTTAGAAAAATGTCCGTTCCCTGCTGGTGGAAAAGATGGGACTTTCGAGGCACGGAATTCTATATCGACACGGTACTTCAAGCTGATTCGGTGATATTCAATCGCGAGGCCGGTTCTTTTGTTGATTTATTCGGGAGAGTCCAACAAAGCAACGGTTCCATCATCTCTATGCGCGGGCAACTGCGATACCCGGTTACCGGTTATCGGGAGCCGGCCCGATATGCCCTCAAGTATTACGCCAAGAACGACAATGATACCATTGCTCCTTTTCGCAACGATCTTTCCAATGGGCAGTATGCGCGCCAAAAGGTCTGGGGAGGAGTCATCCCACCGCGGCCGAAAACGGAAATATACCGATCGGCGGAATCGGGCAACATGCTCGGCATGTCAGGGGGAATCGGGGGCGCGAAAAACGACATATTCGCTCTGTCCTCCCGGCCTGCGATTATCGATCCGAATTATGGTTTCAGCCTCGCCTGGGGCGTGATGTACTACACGCCACACTTTATTCATACTATCGACTTCGATCTATTGAACAGCGCTTCCACCGGCGATTCCGGTGTGGCCAATGACCTGGGTTCGGTTCTGCTTTCCACTCGCTACCACCCCCTCCGGACGGTTTCGCGGGGGCCGCTTTTCACGGCCGGTTTCGGGTACTCGGATCTGG
>JAQVRW010000093.1 GCA_028700875.1 Candidatus Zixiibacteriota bacterium
GAATGGAGGTCACCAGGTAATCGGAGGGGTGGATCGTCGTTGATACCTGGCCCCCGGCGAAATTGGCCGTGCCGCTGACCGTGATAAAGTCAGGTATGGGATCGAGAAAAACCGCCGCTCCGGTGTCCACAACCGTGGATGTCACCCGATTGTCGGCGGTGCCGGCGGCGACGTCGCCGCCGATGGTTCGGGTTTGGCCGTTATTGCCGACGACCGTCGCGGAGAACGATCCGGGCAGGTTGATCCCGTTGTCGATCATAATAGTCAACGTTCCCCTCTGGAAAGTCACTCCTTCGCATCCTTTGGGCACGGTGATATCCTGCTGGATATCGGCGAAGTCGGTTTCGACCGAAGCCAGGATGCCATCGACTTCACCCATGACGATATCGCGGATGGCGGCCGTGACCGATACCTTGTCACCGGCCATGACCGTCATCAGTTCCGGCGCGGTCGCTTGGAAATCCGCCGTGACTTCAACGGCGAATGACTGCGGAACGGTTTGATCGCCGGGTGTGAGGGAATAACCAGCCAGGCTTATTGACACTTGTTGATTTTCATCTCCGGCTACGGTTTGGTTGATGATGAGAGGCGATCCGCCGGAGGTGAATTCAGAAAGGGTAATGGTCAAGTCGGCTGTCAGCGGACTGCCATTCTGAATATCAAGAACCATTTGACCGTTTTCCAATTGTGCCGAATGAATCTCATGATCGGATTCGAAGGGAATCGTTTGGGAAAACGTTTTCGTTATTCCGGGAATTTCGGCGGTGGCGGCGGAGATTTCCAGACCGCCCGGCATTCCCGCCGAAGCATCCATGGTCCGGTCGGCCAACGAGAACGACAAGGCACCGCGCGTATAACAATGAATGTCCAGACGGAACTGATTGGATATCGTCCGGCCGGCCAGATCGATGGTGTGCCGTGCAACTTCGGCAGGTTCCAGGCCGCCCGGGATCGGGTAGGAAACCAGTTCAACTCCCTGGCCGATATCGGTCAGGGTGACTATGACGGTATCGAGGGTCAACCCGAAGTTGTTTTCGATCGTGATAATCTCGGAGCCTCGGTAAACCGTGGCCTCGGCATATGTTGTCATCGGAGGCAGGTTTTGACTGATATCGAAGGAAATCGGCGGAACCGCGCCGCTCACCAGTGAAACATAGTCGCCCAAGTTGACATTGACTTGCGCCGGTGGGGCCGGCTCAAGCATGATAATCCCCAACGATTCAGACATCGTCTGGGCGACGTCGGGGATGACAAAAGAGCTGTTTATGTTGATCGTATCCAGGACGGCTTCATAGACGAAGACCGGATTGCCCAGGCTGTCGACGCCCAGGTTATCCTGGTTCAGTTTTTCAATCAACTCCGGCATGTCCCAGGTCTTATTGGCCAAGGGAACGACCAGCGGAGTCTGCCAGGACGGGGCTTCCGGTTTCTTTATCGTGCATTGGGTCATCGTCAGGAAGAGGAAGACGACAATAACGGCGCAGAGAATCTGACCGGCCATAGATAGGACTTTACCGCCGACACTCCCTTCGCGACCCCTTTTTCTAGTTCCCATTATTCCCCCGGGAATAGGTTATCGTTTTTATCCGGAGGAGTGGTTTTGCAAGCGGTATGCCGAAGATATGCCGATAGCGTATTATGTGTGGTGCCAATACGTTACGCCATATTTATAATGCCTTACATCAAGTCATTAGTATGGTCTTGAGGCCATAGGTGAATAGAGTCCGACTATACTAATCCAATCCGGGCCATGCCGCCATATATTGGGCCGGAGCGGCCTGGATGGCGCTGTTTGCTGTCATACGGCGATTGCGTTCGTCGATGATTTCGATTATCCTTACCGTCATTGGCAACGGAAAAATGGCCGGGCCACGAGATTATGATCCTCCGGCCTTACCCAAAGGAGATGACGAATGACGCCTAACGAAGCCTACGACGAATTGGTCAGACGGATGGGAGAGCTGACTCTGTTGGGAGCGTCCCAGGCAATGCTGGAATGGGATCAGCAAGTTAATATGCCGCCGGGAGGCGCGGAATTGCGCGCCAATCAGATGAGCTTGTTGGCCGGGATGATTCACGACAAGCTGGTCGATCCCAAGGTCGGTGAACTGCTGGCTACGGTCGAAGGATCGAATCTGGTCAAGGATCCCGATTCGATCGAGGCCGCCAATATCCGGGAGCTTCGGGACACCTACGACAAGGAAACCAAACTGCCCAAAGATCTGGTCGAAGAATTCAACAAAACCGTGTCGCTGGCCCATCATGAATGGGCGGCGGCGCGGAGGGCCTCCGATTTCAAGAAGTTTCTACCGTGGCTGGATAAGATCGTCGGCTTGTGCCGGCGCAAGGCGGAAGCCTACGGTTACAAGGGCGAACCGTACAACGCGCTTTTGGACAATTACGAACCGGGAGCGACGGTGGACGAAGTCGCGGCGGTGTTCGCCGGGCTTCGGGGCGAGTTGGTGGATCTGTTGGGGAAAATCAGGAACGCCCCGCACCAGCCGGACGCAGGCATCGTGGAACGGCCCTACGATCTCGAAAAACAGAAGATCTTCGGCGAGATGGTGGCGGCGGCCATGGGGTACGACTTCTCCTGCGGACGGCTCGATATTTCCACGCATCCTTTCACGATCGGTCTGGGTTACGGCGACACCCGCATCACGACCCGGTACAACCCCAACCGGTTCAATGATTCCATCTTCAGCGTTATTCATGAGGCCGGGCATGCCCTCTACGAGATGGGGATCGAAAAGAAGAAGTTTTTTGGGATGGCTCTCGGAGATGCCGCTTCTCTGGGCATCCATGAATCGCAGTCGCGGATGTGGGAGAATATCGTCGGACGGTCGCGGTCGTTCTGGGTATATTTCTTCCCGCAACTGCAGCGAATGTTCCGCGAATCGCTGGACGGGGTCACCCTGGACGGTTTCTATGGCGCGGTCAACTATGTCGCGCCCTCGTATATCCGGGTCGAGGCGGACGAAGTGACCTACAATCTGCATATCCTGTTGCGGTTCGAAATGGAACGCGCCTTGATGTCCGGTGATCTGAAGCCGGCGGACGTCCCTGGCGAATGGAACAGCCGGTTCAAAAAATATCTCGGCATCGGAGTCGACACCGACGCCCACGGATGTCTGCAGGATGTCCATTGGGCCTCGGGCCTTTTCGGATATTTCCCGACCTACACTCTCGGGACGCTCTATTCGGCGCAGTTCTTTGCGGCCGCTGAGAAAGACATTCCGGACATGCAGAAGCGGTTTGAAGTCGGCGACCTGTTGACGCTTCGCAATTGGTTGAAGGAGAATATCCATCAGCACGGCCGACATTATCGGGCCAAAAAATTGTGCCTGCGGGTGACGGGGGAACCACTTTCGCATAAACCCCTGATAGATTACATGACGGCCAAATATCGCGGTATATACGGCTTCTAATCTGGCCGCAGTATCGGCCATACCGGTCGCAACATAAAAGCCGGCCTTCCGGGTCGGCTTTTCCGTATAGTGGCGCCGCGGGTTCTTGCACTGAGGAGCAGGGACGGATGAAGATAATCGATCTCAGCGATGATTATGTCGAATGCATCTTGGGCCGCCAGGACTTGTCGGCCTATGAGAATTCCTGTCCGGCCCTTTTCAATCATTATTTTAAATATTGGGCCAAGCGGGCTTTCTTCAGGGCTTCATTGAACAGGGAAGAGGTCCTGTACAAGCGCGACCTGGTGACTGCCGGTCTTGATCGGATCGAGATCCGGTTCGCGCAGGCGGGGTTCGATATCGCCGACCTTACGGTCGTTCTCTTCGTGGGAACGCATACATCAAACGGCCACGCGTTCAAAGATCACGACGAATTCATCGTCTGGCTTCCGGTCGAAACATATACGACTCCGCTGCTGGTGGATGTGTTCGTGGCCCACGAAATAATCCATGCCCTTCATTATGCCGCCGAGCAGCGATTCTATTTCGAGGACGCGGTGGAAAAGCAATCCGTCTGCCGTCAGTTGATCACCGAAGGAGTGGCCACTTATTTGACCGCCGTGGTTCTTGGCGTGGATGAGGCAACCGCTCTCTGGGCGGATCATCTTGACCAACCGCGACTGGCCGACTGGATGCAGCAATGTCAGGACCGTCGGGCGGACCTGGCCCGGTTTCTCGTTGAACATTACCATTCCAGTGATCCGGAAATCGGGATTTTCGTGGTGGACGATCCAGATAACATCTTCCACTTCAGAGCGGGGTATTATATCGGATTAGAGGTTGTCAAGAGTATCCTCGATGAGCACAACTTGACCCCGCCGCGGCTTCTTTCGCTGCCGCGTTCGACATTTGGGGATGCGGTTTTGCGAAAATTGCAGGAGATGGCTACATAATGAATATTTGGGAAACGAAACGGGATCAATCCGGATTTTTTGTTGACGCAATACACTCGGTTCGGTAATTTATAGATAATGAAATTTAACGCCAGACAGATATCGATCGGGGGGTTAGTCGCGGCGGTTTATTTGGTCATTACCATCACTCCGGGCATTTCCGCCATTAGCTACGGCCCCTTGCAGGTTCGTCTCGCCGAGGCGTTGACCGTTTTGCCGTACCTTTACCCCGGTGCGATCGGCGGCTTGTTTGTCGGTTGCCTATTGGCCAATCTTTTCGGCCCGGTCGGCATTGAGGACGTCATCCTTGGGTCGCTTTTGACCTTGTTGGCGGCGTGGTTGACCTATCTCATGCGTAAGACCAATGAACCGCTGTTGGCGCCGCTGCCGCCAGTGGTCGTCAACGCTTTTGGCGTTTCCGGCTACATCCACATCTTTTTCGGCCAGCCATATTGGCTGGTTGTTCTCTATGTGACCCTCGGGGAATTCATCGCCTGTTATTTCCTCGGGTATCCTCTTCTGCGGTTTATGATTAAGAGAAACAAAGGTTTTAATTGACAGCCCTACCCTCACCCTGTAAGTTTTTTCACAGTATTAGCGTCGCCCCTTGGATGCGGACCTTTTTTGTGCGAATTGACTTTTATCGAAACAGAGCCGATGCATTAAGTGTTCTAGTGTAAGGATATTATGAACCGGTTGATTATTTTTGAAGATGGCAAATATGCCGATTTTTGCCCCCTCACCTTGAGCCGCGCGGTTTTTGAACTGAGATGCGGATCCTGGACGTTGGGAGAACGGATTGCCCGGGCGTTTCCCGGCTATGACGTTTCCTTCTCCTGTCGCGAAGAATTAACCGGAATAGTCGGCTTACGGGCCGGCGGGAAAGTCAACCGCATCGACTATCAACCCGGCGATCGGCTGGTGTTCGTCAATGGCCGCCTAAAGTTGGGGGAGAAGCTTACCCGGGAACTGCAAACGATCACAGTCAACAGGATCTATACCCAGGGCCCGGTCACGGCGGCAGTAGTGATAACCCAACCGTTGAAGAGTATCCCTTCCGACCTGGCTAAACCGGCCGGCATAGCCACCCCGAAAACCCTGGGAATCGAAGCCGAAATCGCCGACGGAGAATTCGAGTTTTTTGATTACCTCTGGAATCTGGTCGATCAAAACGGCAATCAGATCGGCCTCGACTTCGAGATGCTCGTCAAGGGTACGAATTTCGGCCGCATGGCCACGGATGCCCGGATCGACAATAGCGCCGTCATCCTGACGCAAGACAACTTCTATATTGCCGCCGGCGCTGATATTGGTCCTGGAGCGGTCATCGACTGCCGTCACGGCGCGGTGATCGTCGATAAGGAAGCCGTGATTGGCCCGTTGTCATATATCGAAGGTCCCTGCTATATCGGTCCGGGGACGAGAATTTTCCGAGGCAATATCCGGGAAGGGTGCTCGTTCGGACCGGATTGCCGTGTCGGCGGAGAAGTCGAGGAATCCATTTTCCAGGGATATACCAACAAGTATCACGACGGTTTCCTGGGTCATGCATATTTGGGGAGCTGGGTGAACCTGGGCGCTCTGACCAACAATTCCGACCTGAAAAACACCTACCAGAGCATCACGGTTTCCGTTTGCGGCCGCAAGATCGACACCGGCCTGACCAAAGTAGGATCATTTATCGGAGATCATTCCAAAACTGGAATCGGAACCCTGCTCAACACCGGGGTGGCCATCGGTTTTTCCTGCAATATCTTTGGGGGGAAACTGGTTACCTCACGGGAGGTGTCGTCATTCAGTTGGGGCGATGAGTCCGGGTACGATATTTATAAACTCGAAAAAGCGATGGAAGTGGCGAAAATCGTCATGAATCGCCGCAATGTCCCCTTCACTTCTTTCGACGAAGACCTGTTCAAATCGATCTATGAGCAGACGACTGCCGGGCGATAGCGGAAATGGAGCCAAAATGAGTCTGCTTGATAAAAGTTGCCGGAGAAAGGCCGATATTTATAATATGGTCTGTAATCCCTTGACGGTGGATACGATAACGCATAACTTGGAAAGCTATGGCCGTGAGTAGAGGCGATTACATGCCGGAACTGCGCAAGGACCCGATAATCGGCCGCTGGGTGATCATCTCGACCGAACGGGGAAAGCGACCGACCAATATCGGGCGTGTCGAACGGCGCGTGCACCCTCAAGCCTGTCCTTTCTGCCCCGGAAACGAATCGGCCACCCCGCCGGAAATTATCGCTTACCGCAAGGATGGCTCCGAACCCAATAAACCGGGCTGGTCGCTTCGGGTGGTGTCCAATAAATACCCGGCTCTCATTATCGAGGGGGGCCTGACCCGCGAGCCACAGGGGATCTACGACCGGATGAATGGAATCGGAGCGCACGAGGTCATCATCGAAACCCCCCGGCACGAGCTGGATTTGGCGGACCTTCCTCCTTACCAGATCAAGGATGTCCTGTGGGCATACCGTGAACGGTATCTCGATTTGCAGCGAGATCACCGCTTCAAATATATCATGATGTTCAAGAATCAGGGAGAGTCGGCCGGGGCCTCGGTGGAACACAGCCATAGTCAGTTGATCGCCACGCCGATCATTCCCAAGCGGGTTTCCGAGGAACTGACCGGGGCGAAAAAGTACTACGATTATAAAGAGCGCTGTATCTTCTGCGATATTATCCGGCAGGAGTTGACCGATCAGGATCGGATCGTGGCCGAAACCGACTCCTTCATGGCGTTTGAACCGTATGCCAGCCGTTTTCCTTTCGAGACCTGGTTGTTGCCGAAAGCTCACTTGAGCAGTTATATCGACACGGAAATCGACATGCACGCCGAACTGGCGGTGATTCTCAAGGAAGTGCTCATGCGGCTCAAGCAGGGGCTGGCTGATCCGTCCTACAATTATATTTTGCACACGTCGCCAGTGGGCGATGAGTACCGGGAGTTTTACCACTGGCACATGGAGATTATTCCGAAGCTGACCAGGGTGGCCGGATTCGAATGGGGAACCGGTTTTTATATCAATCCCACCCGGCCGGAAGATGCCGCCAAATTTCTGAGAGAATTAACTGTTTCCAGGGAAATCATATCAGTGTAGGTAAGGGAGTACCGGCTGATGGAACATCTGAAGGTGCTGTTCGCATCGCCTGAAGCGTTGCCATTTGCCAAGACGGGGGGATTGGCCGATGTCTCCGGGACGTTGCCGCGCGTGCTGGTCGAGGCCGGGCATACGGTTGTCGTCGCCATGCCGAAATACGGCGCCATTCCGAAGGACCTGTTGAATGGCGCTATCGTTGCGGCCGAATGGGAACTGGACTGGCCCCTCGACCCGGAACCGGTTCGATTGCTTCGATTGACGCCCGCCGATTCTCCTGTTACCTACCTGTTCGTTGAAAGCGAACGGTACTTCGAACGCCCTTCTTTGTATCGCGACCCGGCCACCGGGAAGGATTACGCCGACAACGATGAACGATACATTCTATTCTGCCGGGCGCTCCTCGAGGGATTAAGACGAATCGGATGGGCCCCGGATATCATTCATGCCAATGATTGGCAGACGGCCCTGTTGCCAACCTTCCTGGCGACGCTGTATAAAACCGATCCGTTTTACGCCTATACCCGTTCGGTTTTGACCATCCATAATATGCCGTTTCAGGGGAAATTCCCTGCGACTACGTTCGCCAAGCTGGGGTTGCCGGAGGCGCTGTTTTATCCCACCGGTCCATTTGAATTCTGGGGGGATGTCAATTTCCTGAAGTCGGCCATCTGGTACGTGGACGCTATTACGACGGTATCAGAACGATACGCCGCCGAGATTCAGTCTTCGCCCGTGGACGGCGCCGGTTTGGACGGCGTCCTGAAAACCCGCGCCGGCAGCCTGTTCGGCATCCTTAATGGAGTCGATTATGACGTCTGGTCTCCCGAAAAGGATCGCCACATTCCCTACCGCTACTCGCCGGCCAACCTGTCCGGCAAACGGAACGACCGGGTCGAGTTGATCAACCGGATCGGTTTGCCGCTGCGCGAGGACGCGCCGTTGATCGGCATGATCACCCGGTTGTCGGAACAGAAGGGATTCGACCTGATCGAGAAGGCCGAGGCCGAGTTGTTCGCGATGAATCTTCAAATAGTGATTCTTGGAACGGGCGATGAAAAATACCAGAAATTGCTCCCGGTGCTCGAACGACGATATCCGGACAAGTTGAAGGCCGTTACGCGTCACGATGAAGAAATGGCTCATTGGATCGAAGCCGGAGCCGATGCCTTCCTGATGCCCTCGCGGTATGAACCGTGCGGCCTTAATCAGATGTACAGCCTGCGATACGGCACGGTGCCGATCGTACGGGAAACCGGCGGTCTGGCCGATTCGGTCGTCGATGTGGACGCCGACGGCGCAACCGGCACGGGGTTTATGTTTGCCGAATATGAGCCGGAAGAACTGTTGACGGCTGTCCGGCGGATGCTGGCGACGTTTCCCCGCAAACGGATTTGGCGGGAGATAATGAAACGGGGGATGAAACAGGATTTTTCCTGGACTCGATCGGCGCAAAAGTATATTAATCTGTACCAAAATATTGTCGCCCGATAGTTGACCGGGGCGGACCCCTGGCTGCCGATAAACATGATTTGCCCCGGATTTACCCCTCGATTTCGTTCGCGGGAGGGCGTTGCCGGCAAAAAAGTGTTGACAAAAGGTCGGATTGAAATATATATAGAGAGCTGAAGAAAGCGGGAATAGCTCAGTTGGTAGAGCACCACCTTGCCAAGGTGGCTGTCGCGAGTTCGAGCCTCGTTTCCCGCTTTTTTTTTGGGCGGCTTAGCCAAGTGGTAAGGCGAGGGTCTGCAAAACCCTTATTCTCCGGTTCGAATCCGGAAGCCGCCTTTTTTTTATCCCCGAAATGCAGTTTTTCCCGTTCCGCCTCTTGACAACCTTTCGTTTTGTTGTACTATTAGTCCAACCATAATCATTTCGTTTTGGTACAAAACTATGGCGCGCATGTGGGGTATTTTGCCGTTCGTGCTGCTGGCCGGT
>JAQVRW010000094.1 GCA_028700875.1 Candidatus Zixiibacteriota bacterium
CCGTGACAGCGCCGCGCGACCGGAAGAGATTGCTCAGGGCATACGCCAGCTGCGCCGCTTCCGTGAACGCGCCGATAAAGACAATATCCATCTTGTCCGGCAACTCCAGGGCGATATCCTCCCGCCCCGTATAGCAGACCAACGTCACGTCATGTCCCGCCTGTTCACACCAGACGGCGATAACCTGCGGCATGATGCTCGCGAAATTGGGATACATGACCCGTCCCCAATAACTCCGGGTGGGTTTGTTGGCGACGAGATCGATGATGCCGATGGTTAACTTGCGCATGATAGACTTCCCGATTCGTTTTATCGCAGCCGGGAAACATTAAAATCGAAGAGAGAACCAAAAGCGCCGGCGACGTCGGGCTGTGAAATCGCCGCCGTCGCCGAAAAGCCGGCTGCCATATACTCCGAAAGCAACGTTTCCATCCCTGTGGGAAAATCCGGCGACGGTTTCAGACCGATCAGCACGCCGACGGCCGACGGGGAAACACTACCATATACGAACCGTTCCGCTTTATCCTTTAAAACATTTGTGGAGGGACCGTTCGCCGATAGGTCCAATGGGCCGTAGTGCAACTCCCACGGGACGATCAAAAGGAGCAGCAAAAATATGACCCGCCTTTTCACGTCCGGTCCTATGCAGTAAAGTCCGCCCGAGCTGAATGGGCTCAGAACTGGGTGAACTCTCCAATGAATGACATCAGCACAAAAACAATCATCAAAAACCGGTGAGGAATTCTCATGACGACACTCCCTTGCTTTAAAAGACGTTTTTGCCCCGCCGACGCTCGGCCGTCAGGCAGTACGGGCAACCTTGGCAACACGTCCGAAAAGTCCCTTTTGCATGAGTTTGCGACCCCGGTACAACCATGATCGGACGTCGTCCAAATCGATTCCGGCGATGTCGGCAATCTCTCGGTATGAAAATTCCTCCAGAAAGGACAGGATGACCACTACCCGGACGTCCGCGGGAAGCCCGGTAATCGCCGCGCGCACGTTGCCGTTCATTTTTTCGTCAAGAAGCCTTTGTCCCAGATCGTCGAGGGCCTCGGCGGACATAGACTCAACACCCGGGAAGACCTCGTCGCCGTCTGAGGATTCGATAAAATCCGACCGGCGGGTGTGGTTCCGGCAACTGCCGCAGAACAACCGGGTCAGGATTTTGAAGAGCCATGTTTTGAAGTCGATTTTGGAAACGGTGATGTCCCACAATCGATACGCCGTGGCAAATGTTTCGCATACCAAACCGTCAGCCTCCGGTTTATTTCCGGTCAACCAGAAGGCGGTTCGCGAGAGGGCATCGAGGTGGGGAAACGCTTCGGCCTCAAAACACATCCTTCGCAACGTTCTCGGTCTCATGACACACGCTCACCTTCCCGGCACATCCCCCCGCCGGCTTGTTCCTTCCTCGGGATATAAAGATTCAGCTTTCGATTAGAACACACCCACCCAGACCGACTCTGGATACTATTCCTGCTTTCCCTGGATACTCCACGCCCCCCGGGAAATGATTCCATATCCTGGATAGAATATACCCAGATTACAATCGGGGTCAATCGACCAAAGGATTGAAAAGGGGATTAATCCCTTGGATCGATAGACTAATGGCGGTTGTCGGAGCGATGCCTGGGAACCTTCTTGGCGATCCCCTTGGTCAGGGCGAAACTGGCCAGTTCCAGACGGGTGTGGAGGGCCAGCTTTTCCAGGATATTGTGGACATGGCTCTTGACGGTGAACACGGCGATATTGAGTTCCCTGGCGATTTCCTTGTTGCTCCGCCCTTGGGCGATCAGGTCGATGACGTCCTGCTCCCGTTTGGTCATGCGAACGGCATCCAGCAGTTGGTCCATGTTTCCGCTCTGGACGGCGTGCTCGACGATATGAGAAAACAGGGAATCGGTCAACGGCGGCGGCAGCACTTTCGCCCCCTTGGCGACCGACCGGATGGTATGCAGAAAATCATCGAGCGTGGCGTCTTTGAGAATAAATCCGGAGACTCCGGCTCTCACGAAATCGACCACGTCGGCCTGGACAGGAATAAGATCCATCACCACCACTTCGGCCTTGGGAAAGTCCCTCTCGATCAGTTCCACGACCTTCAGGCTGCTCTGGTTCTTCAAGCCCAGATCGAGCAGGACCACCTGCGGCTTCAACTTCATCGCCTTTTCGAAGGCATCGCCGTTGCCGGTCGCCGAAACGGCTTTGATATCCCGCTGCTCGTTCAGCATATCGGTGATGCCTTCCCGAAGAAGGCGGTTATCTTCTATCAGCAAAACCCGGATTTTCGGCATACGCAACAACCTCCGCTTTCCGTTATGACACGGATTTTCGGCGGTGCAGTCTTCCCGTGGTGACCGTATATGATGTGTTGCGACTCATGTACTCTACCTATAGTATCATATCTCGCAGACCCCAATGTCAAGCAAAAAATGGCCGGTTTCCGTCCGCCTCTTCCCCCTGATCGCATGCGACAACGGGCGGCTTCCCGCAACGACGATATACTGCCGTTGCGGAAAGCCGAAAAACGGATGGGCAATAAAAGGGAAGAAAGATATTCGTGAATCGAACGGGCCGCCTTGCGGCCAGCTCCCATCGCCAGAATAACCGTTGCCGCCCCCGTGACCACGTCGCCGCCGGCCCAGACCCGGTCCATCGAGGTCTTCCCGGTCGCCTCGTCGGCCACGATATTCCCCTTCTTCCCGATCTGCAAACCGGGGGTGGTAGCCGGGATCATCGGGTTGGGGCTGTTGCCGATAGCGCACACGACGGCATCAACATCCATCAGGGTTTCCGAACCCTCAATCGGAACGGGGCTGCGGCGCCCCGATGCGTCCGGTTCGCCCAACTGCATCTTGAGGTATTCGATTTGCCGAACCCAGCCGCGCTCGTCGCCGATATACCGAATCGGCAGGGTCAAAAATTCGAAGACGATCCCTTCTTCTTCGGCGTTTTCGACTTCCTCCAGCCGCGCGGGCAATTCCTGCCGCGAACGGCGGTAAATGATTTTTGAATCAGCCCCCAAACGCAACGCCGTGCGGGCGCAATCCATGGCGACGTTCCCGCCGCCGACCACGGCGACTTTCCGATGCCGCTTTATCGGCGTGTCGTACTCGGGAAACAGGAACCCTTTCATCAGGTTCATTCGGGTCAGGTACTCGTTGGCCGAATACACGCCATTGAGATTCTCGCCGGGGATGTTCATGAACCAGGGCAGACCCGCCCCGGCTCCGATAAAGACCGCATCGTATTCCTTCAGGATATCCGCCAGCGTTCGCGTCTTGCCAACGACATAATCGGTGATCAATTCGACGCCGAGCGTTTTGAGGTACTCCACCTCCCACCCGACAATCGCCTTCGGCAGACGGAACTCCGGGATACCATAGGTCAGCACCCCGCCGAGTTTGTGCAAAGCCTCAAAGATAGTGACGGCATGGCCGCGCAAAATCAGATCGCCGGCGACCGTCAGTCCCGCCGGGCCGCCGCCGACTACAGCCACCTTGCGGCCGGTGGCGGGCGGAATATCGGGAACGGCCGCCTTTCCCTGCGATGCCTCCCAATCGGCCGCGAATCGTTCCAGTCGGCCGATCGCTATCTGTCCGCCCTTTTTTACCAGGACGCAGGTCTTCTCACACTGCTCCTCCTGGGGGCAGACGCGGCCGCACACGGCCGGCAGAAGGTTCTTTTCCTTGAGCACGCGGATGGCGCCGGGGAAATCCCCTTCACCGATCAGTTTGACGAATCCGGGGATGTTGATCTCCACCGGGCAGTTGTTCACACACAACGGTTTCTTGCATTGCAGACAACGGGAGGCTTCCGCCATGGCCATATCGGCCGGGTACCCCAGAGCCACCTCGCTGAAATTGAAGCGACGCACCTCGGGCGACTGCTTGGGCATCTCCCGGCGGTTCAGGTCCAGTTTTTTCTTCTGTGGTTCGGTCATGGCCTCTGCTCCCGGATGGCGGCGTGATGGTCCTCGCACCGGCTGGCGGTGACGACGATCTCTTCCTCGACGATATACGTCTTGCGGCGCTGCAGCAGTTCCTCCCAATCGACCAGGTGCCCGTCGAAATCCGGCCCGTGCACGCAGGCGAATTTGGTCTCCTTGCCCACCGTGACCCGGCAGACGCCGCACATCCCCGTCCCGTCGATCATGATCGGGTTCAGGCTGACGATCGTCTTCATTTCATACGGGCGGCTCATGTCGGAGGCGCGTTTCAACAGGTAGGTGCACCCGTTGACGATGATCCGATGCACCGGCCGGCCAAGCGTCTTCATGATCTCCGGCGCCCGCGACACGTGCCCTCGGTACCCCTTGGTGCCGTCGCGGGTGATAACGATCAGCGTATCCGACACTTTTTTGAACCGATCCTCCCAGTACAGCAGGAAGGAACTACGGGACTCCATGACGGTGATGACCTTGTTTCCCCTGGCCTTCAAGGCCCGCGCGATCGGATAGATGCTGCCGATGCCGTAACAGCCGCCGATGCACATGACCGTCCCAAAATCGCCGATTTCGGTTGGAATGCCCAGTGGGCCGACCACCGTCGCCAAATCGTCGCCGGCTTTCAGCGCCGCCAGTTTGCCGGTCGTCCCGCCGACTTCCATGAAGATAAGCGTGATCGTTCCCGCCGCGGCGTCCCAGTCAGAGACCGACAACGGGATTCGTTCGCCGTCGTCATCGGCCCGAACGATGACGAACTGCCCCGGTTGTATCTGCGCGGCCACCGCCGGCGCCTCCACCACCATCGAATGGATGTTGGGAACCACCGCCTGCTTGGTAAGTATCTTAGCCATTGTGTTTCCTTATCGTGATGGAAAGGCCGTACCGCATATTCCATTCGGCGGCGTTCACGGCAACCCGGACTTCGCCGGATGGTTGTTCATCATCAATAATCACCGGCCACACCCGTTCGAACCCATTGACCGACACGGCGGCCTTCTCGCCATCGGCGAGACCGAACTGGGCGGCGTCGGCCGGATTGATGTACAGCGTGTCCACCGGCTGGATGATGCGCATCCCTCCCACCCAGCGCGACAGCGGATACCCGCGGAAGATATGTTCGTCGAGCGATATTCGAAATGTCGGCATTCCGTCTCTGGCGCGCTTGGCCCGTATTTCTTCGAGTGTCTTCTTTGTCATGACCCCAATTTTGTTCCGTTTGATGAGACTATCGCCGGCTCCCTTCACGATCGGGGGGATTTCCGCCTGCACGTCCTCGACCGTAGCGTATTCAAACCCCGCTTTACCCATCCGGGCCGCCAGACGGCTAACTATCTGCCAGTTCGGAAGGGCGTCGCCGGGAGGATCGACGCATTTATGCAGATTCAGAAGCCGCTTCTCCTGGTTGTACATCGTGCCGTCAACTTCGGTGAACATTGCCGCCGGGAAAACCAGGTCGGCGGCCTGGGCGTTTTCGGCCGGATAGCTGTTTTGCGAGATGATGAATTCGGCCGTCCCCCGGTACGGCGCCGGGTCTACGCCGATCAGATACAACCCTCCCGTTTTATCGTCGGATGGAGTCGAATGAAGCATGTTATGGACGTCCAACATATGATCGGATGGTCCTCCACCCGGTGATAGTTGGCGATACGCCCCCATGAAAATCGAACCGACCAGATTCCCCGCCGCCGGAAGCGGCAGGATGCGGGCATGGGTGGCCTTGGCCAGTTCATCGACGGCGGCGTAGATCTTGTCGCAGTCGATATCCGGCGTGAATTCTGAACCGATCAGAGTCACCGTCGAGTCCGCCCCGCGGAGAATGGCCGCGGCCTTGTCGAGTTTGTCCGCGCCATCCGACACGATCACATTATGCCTTGGATCATTGATCAGGGTCATCAGATCATTCAGCAAGCGCGGCGTTCCCCGCCATGGCGGCTTTAACCAAACGTCGGCGATCACCGACAGGTTGTGACGGCGCGGGTGGATAGTGACGATCAGCGCCCCCCGGCGCATCGCCTGGCGCAGTTCCACCCCCATCACCGACCGGCCGTACCGTGTGTCGAGGCCGACGGCGACGATAACCGATGCCCGGCGGAGGTCCTCCAGCGTCCCGCCTATGGAAAACAGTTTCAGGTATTCAGAAAACCAACCGTCATAATACGAGGAGGCGGTGGTGTCAATTTGGTTCGAACCGATAGCTTCGCGGGCGAATTTCTGGGCCACATAGAAGTCTTCGTTGGTGCTGTCGGGGGAGATGATCAAGCCGAACGAATCCGGCGTGCAGGTGGCCAGCTTTTCGGCCGCCAAGGCCATCGCCTCATCGGGAGTGATCTCGACCAGCACCCCATCTTCCAGCTTTTGATACCGCTTCATCCGCTTGTAGGTGTTGACCGCCTCGGGAATGCAGAACCTCCCCTTGACGCAGAGCTGGCCGTTATTCAATTCCGGGGCCTCGGCCGGAAGCACCCCCATCACCTCTTCCTGCTTGACCAGAACGTTGATCTGGCAGCCGATCCCGCACAGGGGGCAGGTCGTGGTCACCGCCCGGTCTTCCTTGCCCCGCCATTTGCGGGACTTCTCCGACAGCGCTCCCGTGGGGCAGACCGAAACGCAGGCGCCGCAGAATTCGCATCCGGCGTCGAGATGCGTGCGTTTGAACGCCGGGCCGATAACGGTATGCCGCCCGCGTTGCTTGAACGCGATCGCGTTGGCGGTGCGAACCTCCTGGCAGATGCGCACGCATCGGCCGCAGAGAATACAGAGGTTGTAATCGCGGTCGTAGAACGGATCGTCTTTTTCCACCGGAAGGTTGCGATAGTAAATCGGATAATTCAATTCCGTCACGCCGATCTTGTCGGCCACGTCCTGAAGCTCGCACTGCCCGTCATTGGGGCAGAACCGGCAGCCGGTGGTCACGCCGACCTTACGGACCGTGACCGAATATTCCTTGCACTGGTCCTTTTCGTCGCAGATGAGGCAACTGGCGGGGTGTTCGCTGAGAATGAGATTGAAAATCTCGTTGCGGATCGACTGGATCTGAGCCGTCTGCGTCCGGACGATCATCCCCTCCTCGACCGGCGTGGTGCAGGCCGTGGGAAATCCCCGCATCCCTTCCACCTCGACGATGCAAATGCGGCAACCGCCGAATGGCGTCAGGTCCTTGTGGGCGCAGAGGGTCGGAATGTATATGCCCGAAGCCTCCGCGGCCTTCAGGATGGTTGACCCGAGGGGAATCTCGACCGCCCGGTTGTCGATCGTGACATGAACGCTACCGTGTGGGCTGTTCATCGGCGAATCTCCCTTTGGATCTGATGATAATGGCGTCGCCGGCGATGGCGTCGAACCGGCAAATTTCGTAACACGCCCGGCACTTGATGCATTTGGTGGGGTCGAGGTTATGAATCTCGGACCGAGGGCCGGTGATGGCGCCGGTGGGACAGACGCTGACGCAGCGCTGACAGCCGGTGCATTTATCCTTGACGACCCGGTATTCGATCAGCTCCCGGCAAACGGCCGCGGGGCAGAATTTGTCGGTGACATGCTCCAGATACTCGGAGCGAAAATACCGTAGCGTGGTCAGCACCGGATTGGGTGCCGTCTGGCCGAGTCCGCAGAGCGACCCGCGCTTGACCGTCTCCCCCAACACTTGCAGTTTGAGCAGGTCTTCGGGTTTGCCCTCGCCGCGGGTGATCGTCTCGAGGATTTCGACCATATGCCGCGACCCCACCCGGCAGGGAGTGCATTTGCCGCAAGATTCCTTCTGGGTAAAATCGAGAAAGTACCGGGCCACGTCCACGACACAGGTGTCGTCATCCATGATGATCAATCCGCCCGAACCCATGATGGAGCCGGCGGAGGTCAACGACTCATAGTCCACCGGCATGTCGAGAAATTCGCTGGATAGGCAGCCGCCCGATGGCCCGCCGGTTTGTACCGCCTTGAACGGCTTGCTGGTTCCCCCGCCGATATCGAAGATGATCTGCCGCAGGCTCATCCCCAGCGGGACTTCGATCAACCCGGATCGGCGCACCTTGCCGACCAGGGAAAAGGTCTTGGTGCCGGGGCTTCCCTGGGTGCCGTATTGATGGTACCAGGTGGCGCCGTTACGCAAGATGTTGGGCAACGTTCCCAATGTCTCGACATTGTTGATAATGGTCGGCTTGCCGTGAAGTCCCGCGATAGCCGGAAACGGCGGCCGCGACCGGGGCATCCCTCGCTTGCCCTCAATGGAGGCGATCAACGCGGTTTCCTCGCCGCAGACAAACGCCCCCGCCCCTTCCTTGATGGTTATGTCGAAGCTGAATTCGGTGCCAAGGATGTTCTTGCCCAGCAAACCGTATTCCCGCATCTGGGTCAATGCTTTTCGCAGCCGCACGATCGCCAGCGGGTATTCCGCCCGGATATAAACGTAGCCGTGGGTGGCGCCAATGGCATACGCGGCGATCAACATCCCTTCCAGTACCGCGTGCGGGTCGCCTTCGATCAGCGACCGGTTCATGAATGCGCCGGGGTCCCCCTCATCGGCGTTGCAGATCATGTATTTGACATCGCCGGGGGCGTTGCGGCAGATCTCCCATTTCTTGAAAGTGGGAAAGCCGGCCCCGCCTCGCCCGCGCAACCCGGCCTCTTTCACCTCGGCGATAACTCCCTCCGACCCCTTGGCCAGGGCTTTCTGCAGGCCGATATAGCCATCGTTGGCCAAATACTGGTCGATATCTTCCGGGTCGATAAGGCCGCAGTTCCTCAGGACGATGCGCACCTGCGGCTTGAGCATCGGCTGGTCGAAGAACCGGGGAATGCCATCGTATTTTTCGCCGTCATGTTCGCCGATAAAACCCAACGCCGTCTTCGGCAGCGGGTCGCCCCGCAGAAGATACGCCTTGATGATGATGCGGGCCTTGTCGGGAGTGACGTTGGCGTAACTGATCCGCGGCTTGCCCGGCAGGGCGATATCCATCAGCGGTTCCAGGTAACAGGGGCCGATGCACCCCACCTCGACAATCTTCGCCTGCAGGGAATTTTCCTTGAGCGCGTCCTCGACCCCCGCGAGGACGTCCATGGCCCCAGCGGCCCGACCGCAAGATGCGGTCCCGATATAGATGACCGGAACCGAACCGCCCCCCAGACTCTCCCATTTGCGGCGCGCCCGCTCTCTCTTGCCGTCGATGTTATTCATATTTCGCCAGTATCTCCTTCAGGCGGATGACCGTCATCCGGCTGTAGATGTCATCGTCCACCTGCATGACCGGAGCCAGGGCGCAACACCCCAGGCAGGCCACCCGCTGCAGGTCGAATCGGCCGTCTTTGGTCGCTTCCCCAGGGGCAACGTCCAGTTCGCGCGATACCGCCTCGGCCAGAATCTGCCCGCTCCGCACGTGACAGGCGGTGCCGAGACAGACCTTGATCGCATGCCGGCCCGGCGCGCTGAATCGAAACTGGGAATAAAACGAGGCGACGC
>JAQVRW010000095.1 GCA_028700875.1 Candidatus Zixiibacteriota bacterium
GGCGTGACGGCCCATGACCTCGACCACCATGACTCGGTTGTGCGATTCCGCGGTGGTATGGATGCGGTCGATGGCTTCGGTGGCAATATTGACGGCGGTGTCAAAACCGAATGTCCGGTCGGTGCCATAGATGTCGTTGTCGATGGTCTTGGGAATGCCGACGATCTTGACGCCCAATGAAGAAAACTTGGCGGCTACGCCGAGGGTATCTTCGCCGCCGATGACGATCAGCGCCTCGATGCCATGCTTCTTCATGGTCTCGGTGACCTTCTCCTGTCCGTGTTCGATCTTGAAAGGATTGGTGCGCGAAGTACGCAAAATGGTGCCGCCACGGGGAAGAATCCCGCTGGTGTCCGCCAAGTCGAGCGGTTTTACCAAATCTTCCTGGACGAGCCCCTTCCATCCTTCGTATATGCCGTAGATGACATAGCCGTACCGGATAATCCCTTTTCTGATGATCGCGCGAATAACCGCATTGAGTCCGGGGCAATCCCCGCCGCCGGTAAGAACTCCAACTTTCAACGTATCCTCCGGTTTCTCATTATGTTGTCCAATATATACATGCGGGAGGCATATCCTGTCAAACTAAAACCTGCCAGGTCTGACCCATCGTGAAACCCTAGGCCACGGTTTGAGGCTGGGTCATCATTTCCTCGATTCTTTCGGATGTGACCCCCATGGAAACCCCCAAAGAAAGCGCCGACCGAATCAGCGGGGAATCGAACGGCACCTTCCGGGTTTTCCCGGCCACTTCTTCCAACAGGATCGATTCCACGCATTGCCCTTTCAGCACCACGATGCGGCCGAACTTTCGCTGGGCGGCGAGATGAACCGCCTCGCACCCGAAACGGGTGGCCAGAATGCGGTCATACGGAGTCGGCGACCCGCCCCGCAAAAGGTGCCCCAGGACGGTGACCCGCGTCTCCAGACGGGTCAATCCCTCGATCTGCGCCGCCAATTGATACGAAATTCCGCCCAAACGGATAGCGTCCGGTGAGGTTTCCACGATTCTTTTTATTACGATATCGCCGCCCTGCGCCTTGGCGCCTTCGCCGATGACGATGATGGAGAAGTTTTTCCCCAGTCGGTTGCGCTCGCGGATTTGGTCGCAGACAACTTCAATCTCATAGGGAATTTCGGGAATCAGGATAATATCGCCGCCGCCCGCCAGTCCAGCCCCCAAGGCCAGCCAGCCGGCGTAACGACCCATGACCTCCACCACCATGGCCCGGTGATGCGACTGGGCGGTGGTGTGCAGTTTGTCTATCGCCTCGGTGGCCGTCACCAGGGCGGAATCATATCCAAAGGTTTGGTCGGTTCCGACCAGGTCATTGTCGATCGTTTTCGGAATACCAACGACTTGTATGCCAAGTTTCTCCAGTCCGGCCGAGGCCGCGTGAGTGCCGTCGCCGCCGACAGCGATCAGACAGTCCAGACCCAGTCGTTCGTAGTTGGCGACCACTTCCGAGGAACGATCCAGGTAAACGTACGTATCGTTTTGCAGGATAGGGAAGTTGAACGGATTCGCCTGATTGGAGGTGCCCAGGATAGTCCCCCCCCGGGACAGAATCCCGGAGACCGAGTTCTTGTCAAGGGTGGTATAACGATTGAGGATCAGCCCCTCATACCCGTCCATAAAGCCGATCACCGTCATGCCATAGTCGTTTATGGCCGTCTTGACCACGGCCCGTATGACGGCGTTTAGGCCGGGGCAATCGCCCCCACCGGTCAAAAGTCCGATTCGCATAGATTTGTTCATAATCGCTCCACCCGTGTCAATTTTATCTGCCTATGTCATAATAGATTTCGGTCATTCCCGCAAGAAAATTAGACCCCCGGCGGCTCTTTGGAAAAGGATATAGGAAAAGGAAAAGACACGGCCGACCGGCTTATTTCATGGCCCGCGATGGCCGAGAACAAGGTTCCCCGCCCGCCCATGGTTATTAGACGGCGGTCGAGGATTTCGTCAAGGTCCGGCAATCGCTCCGCGGCCGCGATCAAACTGTAATAAGCGGCGATGATCGAGACACAGATCAAGCCAAAACGGCCGAATCTTTCAATCATTGTTTTCATGATAGCACGCCGTATGTCGAGGGATATCAATAATCCAACCAATGGCGGTCGGCCAGCACCAACAAGCCGATCAAAATCCAGAAGAACGTCAACGATGTGCCGCCATAGCTGACAAACGGCAATGGCAGTCCGGTTACCGGCATCAATCCCAGCGTCATACCGATATTGACGACCATCTGGAAGAAGATGATGGTGACGACGCCCCAGGCGATGGTGCCGAGAAACGTCGACCGGCACTTGGCCGCGATCTTTAACCCCCGGTATATGATGAAGGCGAACAGCCCGATGACGATCGCCCCGCCGACGAATCCCATTTCCTCGCCGAGCACCGAAAAGACGAAGTCGGTGTGGCGAACCGGAAGATATTCCAATCGGGTTTGGGAACCCCCCAGGTACCCTTTGCCGAACAATCCCCCGGAGCCAATGGAAATGATCGATTGAATGATCTGATATCCCGCCCTCAGCGGATCGCGGCCCGGATCCAGAAACACGACTATGCGCATTTTCTGATAATCGGCCAGACGATTCCAGAGGAGCGGCGTCATCATGCCGAAAATCAGGTTGGCGATGGTGACCACCACGGATAACAGGAGTCCCGGCCGGCCGAAGTAGAGGACGAGCAACAGCAACGCAAAATAGATAGCCCAGGCCAGCCAGTGGAACGCGGCGACCAACGAAATCAACGGCGAGATAAGGAGAAGCAGGATCAGCGGCGACAAACCGGAGAAGAACCAGAGTGAAATCAGAAGGACGAAATACACCAGGGCCGTGCCCAGGTCGGGCTGTTTCAGAATCAACATCGCCGGGATGGCCACAAGCAGCAGGGACAGGGCCAACCGTCGCTTTGAATCCGGCGGCCATTTGGTATAGGCGAAGAAACGGGCGAGGGCCAAAAGGACGGCCAACTTGGCCAGTTCCGATGGTTGGAAATTCATCGGCCCGAGGGAGAACCAGCGCGCCGCGCCCATCTGGGCCGAACCGGCCAGGAGCACCAATCCCAGCAACAGCACCATGATCCCATAGTAGATATAGGCAATAAAATCATAGAAGCGCGGCGGCAGAGAAATCGTCCCGAGGAAGGCGACCATAGCGATCGCCAGCCAGACAGTCTGTTTCAGGTACAGCGACCGGGCGGAAGGATCATCGTTGTGATACTGGGCCGAATAGATGAGGAGGATCCCGATGAAAGACAGGAGAAAAGCGGCGGCGACCAATTTCCGGTCGAAATCAGGCAGACGTATGTTTGCCAACCGCATACCCTACTCCAACTCCGCAATAGCCATGTCAGTGGCGACAAGGTTATGCTTCTTCAAGTAGGCCATCAGGATATTGCGGACCGCCGGAGCGGCCCACTCGGACCCGTGCCCCGCGTTTTCGATGACGACGCAGGCGACGATCTCCGGGTTTTCGGCGGGAGCCATGCCGACGAACCAGGCATGATCCTCACCGTGCGGATTCTGAGCCGTACCGGTCTTTCCCCCGACGGTCACCCCGTTTATGCGAGCCCCGCGAGCGGTACCCGATCCCCCTTGAACGACGGCAATCAAACCGGCTTTGAGGATCCGCAGGGTGGATTCGGAAAACGGCAGAGTAAAAGCAACTTCGCCTCCATTTTCGGATTCCCGGCCGTCAGGCCCGACGACGGCCTTGACCAAGTGCGGCCGATAGACACGGCCGTTGTTGGCCAGGCCGCAGAAGAACTGCGTCAACTGCAGCGGGGTCACCAACAGTTCGCCCTGGCCAATCCCCAGATTCAGGAGAACCGCCGACGACCACTTGCCTGAACCGAATTTTCGGTTGTACCAGCCCTTGTCGGGGACAAGGCCGGACGATTCCCGGGGAAGGTCGATGCCCGTTTTCTTACCGAAACCGCAAGCGGTGGAGTATTCATGGAATCGGTCCAACCCGAGCCGATACCCAAGCTGATAGAAATAGACGTCGCATGATTGTTCGATGGCGCCGACGACCCCGAGGCTGCCATGCCCCCCCTCCCGCCAGCATTTGAAGACGCGATTGCCGAAACGGTACCCGCCGGAACAAGGTGAAAACATCGTCTCCGGCGTGATGACGCCCGATTCCAGGGCGGCGCCCGCGATCATCAGTTTGTACGTGGAGCCGGGGGGATACAAGCCATTGAGCGGGCGGTTCAGGAGCGGATTGGTTGAATCGGCGAGGATCATCCTCCAGGTGCTGTCAGGCACCGGTCCGGAAAACAGGCTGGCGTCATTGGAGGGATTGGAGACCATGGCCAGGACTTCCCCGTTGCGAGGGTCGATCGCTACCGCCGCCCCGCAACAGAAAGTTCCGAACGCCTCCCCTGCCGCCTTCTGGACGTCATTGTCAACCGTGAGAACCAGATCGACGCCCGATTCCGGCGGACGGCCCGGCTGATCGGCGGCCGTGCCGAGGACCTGGCCGGAGGCGGCCACCTCGAGATATTCAGTCCCCTCGAGTCCCCGCAGAATGCGATCATAATATTTTTCGATTCCGGCTTTGCCGATCAAGGTCCCGGAACGATAGACGGACGGATCCAGCTGTTTCAGTTCCTCCGGGGATACCTCTCCGACGTACCCCGTGAAACATTCGCTTTTTAGACTGTCGGCATACGTCCGAATTTGATCTTTGCTATAGACGGCGCCGGGGTAATATTCATTCTGTTCTTCCAGAATCGCGACGTCTTCGAAATCGATATCCCGCTCGACCAGCGCCGGTTGATAACGGCCGTATTGATTTTTCTTGATACGCCGTTCGAGATCATCGATTTCGGTCGACAGAAGCAAAGACAATTTCCCCAGCGTGCCGCTCTTGGCCGCTTCCCCGGGGATGACATACAGCGAATAACATCCCCGATTGGTGACCACGGGGCGGCGGTCCCGGTCCATGATCTTCCCCCGCATCGGGATGATCGGTTGAATGCGGATGCGGTTGTTTTCGGATTGCGAGTACAGCGATTCGTAGCGAACCGTCTGCAGATACAACATTCGGCCCAAGAGGAAAACCAGGAAGAAGCCGGCGAAGACAACGCCGACGGTGAAACGCTGGGCTATGCTTAACGAGTGCGAAGCCATGATCAGAACAACGTTTTAATTCTGGTGAAGGACAGATGACCCGTCTGGATCATGAAAAAGAGCCACCCGACGAAGGCGCTGTAGGCGATACTGGGCAAAGCCACGCGGATAAAGGCGAATACGATGGAGCCGGAGCCCGCGGTGGTAAAGAACAACGTATGAGGTATCGAGTAGAGGACCAGTCCGCCGACCAGCAGAAGGAAACGACTGCGCAACGAATCCAGATTGAACCGCACCTTCAGTTGCGCCATCGCCGCTCCCAAAAACCCCAGCACGAACATCTGTATCCCCATCCGCGAGGGATCGGGGGCGGCAAAGACGACGCCGGCCGCGATTCCGAACCATAGCGCCGCGGTGTAGGATTTGTGCTGGGCCACCAGAAGCAGCAGTAAGGCCGCGGTGTAGATATGGGCGGGCCCGATAGCGACCAGGTCGGTCAGAATCGTGCGGTCGAAGGCGATCAGGAGCAGATAGAGTACGTAGGGAATAATTCGCATCATCCCTCCGGCACCAAAACGTACAGTTCGTCGAGACCGTTAAAATTGACCGCCGGTTGCACGGTGATGTTAAAGAAGAACTCGCGCTCGGGAGAAACCACGTTCACGATCTCCCCTACGACCAAGCCTTCGGGGAAAATACCCCCGACTCCCGAGGTGATCACCGTGTCCCCCACGACGATGTCGTCTCCACGCGGGACATTGTCCAGGTACATCCCCCGCCGCAGGCTGTACCGGATGATGCCCTGCTCGCGGCTCCGCTGTATGCGGACCGCCACCCGGCAGCGAGGCTCGGTCAACAGATAGACGATAGAATAATCCTTGAGAACGCGGGCGATCCGTCCGGCAACCCCGTTGCGCGTTATCACGGCCTGGTTGACCCGCACCGCGTGCCGTTCTCCGAGATTAATCAGTGCGGTATTGGGCATGCCGGAACCATACACGCCGATGATCTCGGTCGGGAGGAGACGGAATCCGGGAGGCGGCAGAAATCCCAGCAGCGCCCGAAGCCGTCGGTTTTCCTCGATGGTTTCATTGTAGAATTGGAGCTGAATGGAAAGTTCGGCCATCCGGGTTCGCAGCATTTCATTATCATGGGCGGTCTGTCCCAGGCGGGTCAACGCCGCCTGCACCTGGTGGAAGGGGAAATAGAAGATAGTCGTGACAACGTTGGCGACCGGCCCGGAGAGACCCTCACCCGAGATGAAGAATATCAACGACAGGATGAGCGCCAGAACAGTATGTAAGACGGTCCTGTTTTCCCTGGAAAATCCGGGTACCCGCCACTCCATGGGTACTCCCCTCGATGATGACGGTGCGCCTATTCGACCGAATCAAGTATCGACAACAACTCTCCCGGTGACGATACCGTCAGGAGATGCTGCCGATTTTCGGGCGACTTCATGATATACGAGAGTCGGGCCATGACATTAAGGTGCGCCCCAATGGCGTCTTCGGGGGCAGCGATGAGAAAGAACACGTAGACCGGCTTTTTATCCATCGCCTCAAAATCGATTCCCTTTTCATTGCGCCCGAATGCGATAACGATGCCCTTGGTCGCTTTGGTCTTGGCATGCGGAAACGCCACCCCGTATCCGATCCCCGTCGTCACCATGTTCTCGCGGTGAACGATATCCCGCAGGAGCTCATCGCGGTCCTTGACCAGGGGGGATTTCGCCGCCAGATTCACCAGTTCCTCGATAACCTGGTCCTTGGTGGTCGACTTGAGATCGAAGGTTATCAGGTTCTCATCACAAAACTTTGATAATTTCATCGTTACTCCGTCACACTTTATCTAGTTTACACAGATCGCCGCGCCGTCGAGACCGACCGGTCACTCGTCAAAGACCCCCATCCGTCGATACTTCTGTATTCGTTGGTTGATCCGTTCTTCCGGCGAAAGACGGTCCAGTTCTTCCAACGCCGTCAAGAGGCACGCCTTCAGGCTGTTGGCCGTGGTTTGAGGATCGCGATGAGCGCCACCCACCGGTTCCGGGATAATGCCATCGATTAAACCCAAAGACTGCACGTCGGTGGCGGTCAATTTGAGCGCCTCGGCGGCATCCGGCGCCTTGGCGGCATCCCGCCACAAAATGGCCGCACATCCCTCGGGGGAAATGACGGAGTACCAGGAGTTTTCCATCATATAGACTCGGTCCCCCAACCCGATGCCCAGCGCGCCGCCGGAAGCTCCCTCGCCGATGATGACGATAACGATCGGCACTTCCAGGATGGTCATTTCCCGCAGGTTACGGGCGATCGATTCAGCCTGGCCCCGCTCTTCCGCGCCGATCCCTGGGTAAGCGCCGGGGGTGTCGATGAGGATGACGATCGCCATGCCGAATTTCGAGGCCATCTGCATCAGGCGTAACGCCTTACGGTACCCTTCGGGGTTGGCCATCCCGAAATTGCGGTACAGCTTATTCTTGGTGTCGCGGCCCTTTTGCTGTCCCAGGATGACGACCGGGCGGCCATCAAGGTGGGCGAATCCCCCAACGAGAGCTTTATCGTCGGCAAAACCCCGGTCGCCGTGCAACTCCACAAAATCCGTGGTGATAAAACCAACATAGTCAAGCGTATAGGGGCGTTTGGGGTGGCGCGCCAGCAAGACCCGTTGCCACCTGGTGAGGTTGGAAAAGATGCTGTCCTGCAGTTTGGCCAGTTTGGCCTGAAGAGCCGTTATTTCTGTATCCAGTTCGATATTTTCGACCCGGCTGAACTCCTCCATGTCGGAAATCTTCTTCTGGAGTTCCAGAATCGGCTTTTCGAAATCAAGATATGGACCTTCAATCATGGACGTACGTCTTTCCCATTCCGTCTTACATAGGTGAAGACAAATCTACTCAAAATGGCGAAAATTACAACCATAAAAACGATCAAAAGCGTAAAGACCGTTCGCCGTTCAAACAGGAACATCGCCCCGGAAGAGATGGCGAAAACCGCCGACAGGAAATAAAACAGCCAGACGACCTGGGACTTGGACAGACCGGAAGCCGACAGGTAATGAAACAGGTGGCGGTTGTCGGCGCGGTAGAACATGGTTCCCTGTGCGGTCCGGCGGACGAAGGAGACGACCGTTTCGATCACGGGAACACCCAGGGCCAGAAGCGGCACAAAGACGGCGGCGGTGGTATAGGATTTGATCGGAAACAAGATCGAGATGACAGCGAACAGGTACCCCAGGAAAAGCGACCCGCTGTTGCCCATGAACAGCTTGGCCGGGTAGAAATTGAAATAGAGAAAAACGAGGCAGGTCCCGATCATCGCGGCCGTGAACACCATGACCGTCATCAGGTGAAAGGTTATCCCCACGAAGAGGATGGCCAAGGCGGCGATGGCCGACACGCCGGCCGCCAGCCCATCGAGGCCGTCAATTAAATTGATGCTGTTGGTCACCCCCACCAACCACAGCAGGGTGATCGGGCAGGAGAATATCCCCAACGCCACGGGGCCATAGACGGGAATGAACAGCACGGTGATCCGCAGACCGCCCATATAGAGAATCAGGCCGACGGCTATCTGCGAGACCAGTTTGATCGGCGCCGAAACATCGCTGACATCATCGATCAATCCGGTCAGGAAGATGATGACCGCGCCCGCGAAGATAAAATAGAAGAACCGCCCCAGTTCCTGCGACATGGCCGGAAAAGAAAAGTAGGCGAACCCGACCGCCACCCAAAAGGCCGCGAATATGACGATGCCGCCGAGATTGGGGGTGGGAAAACGGTGCCGCTTGTGCTCGCCGGGCAGGTCCAGTATGCCGAAGCGGAAACAGAGACGGCTGACCATCGGCGCGCAGACTCCGGTGAGAATCCCGGCCACGGCGAAGATTTTCAGCAGATCTAACCAATTCACCGGCGCAAAGTACACAATTCGGCGGCCAAAGACAAGAGGCAGTTGACGGCCAGAGCCGGGCCGAGCAGGAGGCGGTTGCCCCAGGAGGTTTCACGCCGGGCGAAATAACGCCACACCGATCGATGATGCCAGATCACGCGGCGAAAGCGATAACGCCGGGTGGCATGACCCCAGAGATGAACGCCCCCGGCATCAGGAACATAGACAGTCCGGTATCCGGCCTCCCGGAGACGGTAGCAGAGGTCGGTATCTTCCATATACATGAAAAACGATGGATCGAATCCGTCCAGCCGATCGAAGACATTCTTGGGAAGCATCATCATAGCCGCCGCGGCCGCATCGACGTCGGTCGACGTGGGGTAATCGGGCAACGTGTAGGCGTTTGCCGGAAACTTCATG
>JAQVRW010000096.1 GCA_028700875.1 Candidatus Zixiibacteriota bacterium
GGACAGCGGCCAGCAGGGTCGTAAACACTCCCAGATACATCGGGTTTCTGCTGAACCTGAACAGGCCATCCACCCTCAGGCAGGTGCTTTCCTTAGGGGAACCGATCCGGAACGAGCTTCCCATGCCGAACCGTCCGATAAACAACAGCGCAAATCCACCCCCCCATAAACAAAGCGAAACCGGCTTGACCCAGTTCGGAGTCTCGAATGATGAGAGGTTTTTGTCCCAACTGTGCAGAGCCATCGCCGCCCAGATGACAACGATCAGATATTTGCTGGCAACAAATATCGTGCGATTGATCGGCGGCTCCCCGTCCATATCTATATTGCGCCTTCGCAAAAGACCCCCGCCGCCGAATAAAACGATCAGAAACAGAACCGGAAGCGCCGTTACCACCCAGGCTTCAAGCATGGTCGACTTCCTCTTCTATCATTATTTTCAAAACCAAGTTTGTCTGCGATACGCGGTGTATCTTTCCCCATACGTTCTTTCCAGATGTTTTTCTTCGAAATGCCGCCAGTAGATGATATTGCCGATGCCCGCCAGTCCGGCGATAAGGCTGGCGACGGCGCCATGATAAATCGCCCAACCGAAAATCCAGAGGATAAATCCCAGGTACATGGGATGTCGCAGCTTGGCAAATGATCCTGTGGTCACGAGATGATCGATATTTTCCACGCCCCGAAGTTGGATTAAAGCCCCGATTGTCAGTCCCAAGCCAACAACAAATATCCCCAATCCCGTCCATCGCACCAGGTCGGGTAATGGCAAGTGCAGCGGATCCTGAGGACACATCCCAAACCAGCTTATCCATAAAATACACATGACGGTGAAAATGGATATGAAGAGGGGCACACTTTGGGGATTCACCTTACCGGCCTTTTTCAGCATTTCATAGCTGGTGCGTATGGCAAGGCCGATCAGATAGAGACAGAGAGCGATGAAATATCCTGATTTCATATCACTCTATTACGCTGATCGCAATCGTTCCGGTTTTCCGTGCTTGATGATAGCCGGAACTTATTCTATTTACAATATCTTTTGGCCGCGCTTTTAAGGCAAGGACAAATACGTATTCATCCTGGCTTCCAGTGCCTGCGGGTAGCGGTTTGCCGGGCGGCAGGTCGCGGGTTGTCCGTTTCCTTGACCCAGCGCGAAAAATTGACAAACTTTAAGCAGAAATACTCGTCATACTGCTGGAGGAATCTTTTCATGCGTTTAATCCGGGTGGCATTATTATTGGTTATTTTTCTCGGCGCGGCCTGCGGCCGAAGCGATCAGCCCGCGCCGCTGACCGTGACGTATGTCGCCAATACCGGGTTTTTGATCGAGTGCGGGGGGAAAAAGATTCTGATCGACGCCCTGTTCGGCGGCTTCGAAGCAGATTGGTACCACGTTCCGCCGGGCGGCATAGTCGACCTCATGACGGCCGCGCGGCCGCCATTTGATAATGTCGATATCATTGCCGTCACCCACGCCCACACGGACCATTTCAACGCCCGCATGGTCACGGACCATCTCGTGAACAATCGCCGGGGGATATTGGTCTGCCCGGCGCAGGCGGCGCAGGCTCTCGAAACGGATCCGCGGTACCACGACGTCAAAGACCGAATCCGCATCATGGCGGCTCGGCGCGACTCGACCGCCGAACTGACCGTCGCGGGGGTGGAGATCAAGGCTCTCGGCACCCCTCATGAGCATTCGGCCGACAGCCATCGCGATGTCGAGCATCTGGAATACCTGTTTACCGTCGGCGGGCGCGTGATCTACCATACGGGCGACGGTGAAATGAACGACGTCCGCCGTTATCAAGCATACGGATTCGGAGAGAAACCGATCGACCTCGCCTTCGTCTGCTGGTGGGACGCCGGCGACAGGTTGACCTTTCGTCAGCAACTGATTCACGACATCATCCGCCCGGAACGCGTGATCCTGATGCACATGTTGCCCAACCGCCCCCCAATCGGCAATCCGGAACGACAGCAGACCGTGGCGAAGGAGGTCATCCTCCCGCAACTATGCCTGCAAAGCTGGGGCCCGTGACCGACTCAATGAAGCCGTGGTCGGGGGAAACGACATGACAACCCTGGATTTCTGCGCTTTTTCCATCGATTCTCAGGCTGAGGGTCACCTGCTCGTATTTTCCCCTGAATACGGTGAGTTGTTGGCGGGGATGGTGTTAGGCGGAAAAGGGACGAAAGTCGGGCGGAAACGCGAACTAAAATTGGAACCAAAACCCCAGCAGATTGTTCTTTGATTAGAGATAAAATTGACGTAGATTAAGATAAATGTTGCTCCTTTTTGTGTGAGAAAATCAACAAAGGTTTGAATGTACAACCTAACTCGTTCTCGTTCGCTGACCGGCCTGCACAAATCCATACGAGTGAAAAGTATAGACGGATCCATGTTCAAGACTCCGTACCATCTCGCCGAGTCGATTGAGAGTCGCCGATAATGCTGCTGTCATTGAAATTGAAACCGCTGGCGATTGGCGATTTGATCGCCCGGCTGCCCATTATCCAGGGAGGCATGGGAGTAGGCATATCGCTGGCCGGATTGGCCTCGGCGGTGGCCAACGAGGGGGCGATCGGCGTTATCGCCGCGGCCGGAATCGGCATGAACGAGCCTGATTTCTACACCAATTTTCTGGAAGCCAATATACGCGCCCTTCGGCGCGAGATTCGCAAGGCGCGGTCGTTGACCGGCGGCATCCTGGGCCTGAATGTCATGATGGCCAACTCCAACCATGGCGATCTTATCCGCACGGCGATAGAAGAAGGGATCGATGTCATCTTCTCCGGCGCGGGCCTGCCGCTGACTCTGCCGGAATACCGGACCAAAGGTTCCCATACGAAGCTGGTGCCCATCGTCTCCTCGGCGCGGGCGGCCGGTTTGATCTGCAAGCGATGGTTGCGTAAATACGAGTATCTGCCCGATGCCGTGGTGGTCGAAGGCCCCAAGGCGGGCGGGCATCTCGGTTTTTCCGAAGAACAGATTTTTGATCCGGCGTATATGCTGGAGAAGCTGATTCCGGCCGTAGTCGCGGAAGTCAAAACCTATGCGACCCCCTATGGCCGGCCGATTCCGGTCATCGCCGCCGGAGGAATTTACACTGGCCGCGATATCCGGACATTTTTCGAGCTGGGCGCCGCCGGCGTCCAGATGGGGACGCGGTTTGTCGCCACCCATGAATGCGATGCCGACATATCGTTCAAGCAGATGTATATCGATTCCCGGCCGGAAGAGATCGTGATCATCAAGAGTCCCGTGGGCATGCCGGGACGGGCGATCCGCAACGATTACATCAATGATGTCGCCGCGGGCATGAAGAAACCATACAAATGCCCCTACCATTGCATTTCCACCTGCGATTATACCAACTCGCCGTATTGCATCGCGCATGCGTTGATCTCCGCCAAGAAGGGAAATTTCAAAAGCGGATTCGCCTTCGCCGGGGCCAATGCCCACCGCGTGACCAAAATCGTCTCGACAAAGGAATTGCTGGCCGAACTGGTGAGCGAGTATGAAATGGCGGCGCGACAATTGGCCGCCGAACCGAGAGTCAATCCGGCCTGAGCATTTACCCGCGCGGTACATAAGCCCGCCCGTTTGAAACCCTCGAAATCGTCATCGCCATGACCCTAATCGGCCGCCCGGCAAACCCTTATTGACGCGCCTGGCCCGCCGGCGCGTTTTCTTGTTGCCTTTGGGCAATTCAATCGGGTATATAACTCCTCGAACGTGCTCCGGATCAATCGGACTTGAACCATGGGGGTTTGGTCACCGAGAGCGTATCGTCTTACAGACGAATGTCGGAAAGGAAACGACGATGAAAACTGTCGGTATCGTTATTGGCGTCATCGTCCTGATCGTACTTATCATCGCCGGCTGGGTCTGGTCCGGCCGTGGGGCGTTGATTGATCGTTCACAGGGGGTCGATGAAAAGTGGGCCCAGGTACAAAATGTCTACCAGCGTCGGTTTGACCTGGTTCCCAATCTGGTGGCCAGCGTGGACAACTTCATGCAGCGGCAGCAGACGACGTTGACCGAGGTTATCGCCATGCGTCAGCGCGTCATCGATCTCAAGGAGTCGGCTCAGTCCGCTCTCGGGTCCCAAAACCCGGCGTTGCTGGATTCGCTGGCGGGCCAGCTCTCGCGCCAGTTGAATTCGTACATCAACGTGGTCGTCGAGCAGTATCCCGATATCAAGGGGGACCAGTTGTACTCGGACTTGCTGGTCCAGCTCGAAGGCACCGAAAACCGCATCGCCCAGGAACGGCGCACCTATAACGAATCGGTTCGCGAGTACAACACGTATCGCCAAAAGAGCGTCAAGGCGCTTCTCGCCGGAACCATCTTCGGCTTTCCATACACGAAGGAGTTCTTTGCCGCCCAGACCGAGGCTCAAACGGCTCCGAACGTGAAAGACATTTTCGACAAGAAATAGGCGGATATGCGGTCTACGGCGAAACAATTTCTCCTGATCGTTTCAGTGTTGCTGGCGGCGGCTGCCTTTCTGGCCGCGGCCCCGCTTCCCGAATACAAAGGCCCGATCAACGACCTGGCCGGCGTGCTCGACGCAAGCGATATCCAAAAACTTGAAACGAAAGCCATCGATTATCGCGACCGGACCGGCAGCGAGATCGGCGTTCTGATCGTGCCGACGCTCGGCGGTCGGGCGCTCGAGGATTATGCGCACGATGTCTTCAAGGCCTGGGGTATCGGTCAGAAAGGGAAAGACAACGGCGTTCTGTTTCTGGTGGCGGTTCAGGAAAAAAAGGCGCGGGTCGAAGTCGGCTATGGCCTGGAAGGCCAGTTGACCGATGTCGAGAGCGGCCGGCTCGTGAACAGGAATTCACCGATGTCGGAGCATTTCCGCGCGGGCAATTACGCCGGGGGCGTCGACGCGGTGCTCGATGGAATCGTGCAAGCCATCGGCGGAGATTATAATCCGCCCCAGCGAAAGGCCGGACGTTCCGACGGCGTACGGCCATTCCTGACGATCGGATTGGTCCTCTTCTTCCTGTTGATGACGATCTTTCGTAAAGACAAGAACACCCGCCGACGATTCGGCGGACCGTTTGGCGGCGGGTTCGGCGGCGGCATGTTTGGCGGCGGTTCTTCCTCCGGCGGCGGCGGAGGCGGGGGATTCAGTTTCGGCGGCGGATCATCGGGCGGCGGCGGCGCCAGCGGCGGTTGGTAGGAGCATATTGGCATATGGCATCACTCGTTGACAAGTGTTTCTCTCAGGCCGATTTCGACGCTATCGAAACGGCGGTGAAAAAAGCGGAAGCTTCCACCAGCGGCGAAATCGCGGTTCAGCTGTCCTCGCATTCCCGGCATTGGCAGACCGAACGGTTGACTCATGCGCTGATATTCACGCTCGTCTGCATGATTGCCGCTCTGTTCATCACGCGCGACGTCGGTTGGGGGACCTACTATAACACCACGCAGGCGATCCTGTGGGGCGCGATTGGATTCGTGATCGCCTATTTCGGATGGGGCCGCTATCTCAGCCGCGCCGAACGCCGACGGCAGACCGTTTGGAATCGCGCGCTGGACCTGTTTGGCCGGATAACGCCGACGCGCGGGCTCACCGGCGTTTTGATTTTCGTATCGGTCGAAGAGAGGCAGGCCGCAATCGTGGCCGACAAGGGGATCGCCTCCAAGGTACCGCCCGACTACTGGGATGCTCCGCATGCGCTGATCGTCAAGTCCATGGATCAGGACAAGCACGCGGAAGGGATCATCCAGGCGATTGAAATGATCACGACGGAGCTTGCCCGCTATTTCCCCCGCCAGGACGATGATATCAACGAACTGTCGGACAAACCGAAAATACTCGATTGACCGATGGCCGGCCCAAGCCGGGAGTCGCATAATGGACACAACGTGGAAATCAATCACCTGGCGGCAGTTCGGCGCCGCCATCGACATGCTCGACAACGCAATGCTCGCCTGCCCCGACCATTTGTGGACCGACCGTTCGCGGCAGCCGGAGTTCTGGTATGCCGCTTATCATACGCTCTTCTTTCTCGACTATTACCTGTCCGACTCATCCGAGGGGTTTGCTCCCCCCTCCCCGTTTACTTTGACCGAGCTGGACCCGGCGGGGGTATTGCCCGAACGAGTGTACACGAAAGACGAACTTCGAGCGTACCTCGAACATGGCCGCCGGAAATGCCGGGCGAAAATCGCCGCCCTGACCGATGAGATGGTTCATCAACATTGCGGATTCGAACGCCGCGACATGAGCATCGCGGAATTGCTTCAGTACGTCATGCGCCATGTCCAACACCACGCCGGTCAACTGAACCTGATACTCCGGCAAACCATCGACTCCGCCCCGCAATGGGTCGGCCGGGCAAAAGACGGACTCGACGGCGGATAATCACCGGTCGCCGCCTGGATTGGAGGAACATATTTCCTCCCGCCGGACGATCCCAAATCGGACTTCTATTCCATAAACACCGGCTTGCTTTTCCGCCTTTGAATCCGTATATAAGGTAAGACACGGCCGGAAGGAGTGTCTGCCGAGAAATCATTGACAGCGTGAAATTGTGGGGCGGACCCCGACGCTAAAAATTGCGGGGGGTCCGAGCAGATTCCCGACCCGGCCGAAACATAGCTCAGATGATGGAGGATACCGAGATGAGTGGATTTGAAGACAAGCGGATCAACGAGGCGCTCGACCTGCTGAACGCGGTCGCGCGCGATAAAAAGGCGGAGCTTCAGGCTGCGATGGAAAACAAGTATGCCGATCTCTCATCTGTGGTGACCGCATTCGCCGGCCGGGTGAAGAATCAAGCTACCGAAAAGTACGAGGTCGGCAAACAGAAAGTGGTCGATGTCGCCACCGATGTCGACGCGAGCGTGCACAAGAATCCCTGGGCATATATCGGCGGCGCGGCCGTCGCGGGATTGCTGTTCGGCCTCCTGCTCGGCCGGTGCCGCAAGGATTAGGACATGATCAACTCGTTCTTCCAGGGGATACTCGACTGGCTCAGGTCAACCTACCTTGAACCGTCGCTCAAAATCCTTAAACTCCGCGCGGCGATCTATTATCTCGAAGGAGTCAAAGGCGCGCGCCGCATCTTGATCCTGATCTGCCTGCTCGTCTTTGCGATCACGCTGATCGGCGCGAGCCTGGTGTTGATTCCCATCGCCCTGCTGCTCTTCATGCCGTGGGAACCAACGACCAAGGCGATCGTCGGAGTTGTCATCGGCGGGGTCTATCTGCTTGTTCCGGCGATAGCGCTGATATCGCTGCTGTCGGATAAGCGATGGATGCGCATCACCGGCGCGACCACGGTCCTTAACAAACTGGTGGATTTGTAGATTAGCAGGTCAGGGGCGCCTGCCTCGGCGGGCGCCCCTGACCATTTATCTTTGATCCGGGATAAGACGGTCCCGCTCTGCCGGGTGTCAGGCGATTGGCAGGAAATATTTCCTCTCGTGTGCCACCCCCAAACTCGTTTTGGGGGTGTTTCGATCCGGATACAGGTCCGCCGGTATCAGCAATTCGTCTCCCGATAACAATAAGGTTCACTTTCTCCTTGCCCCGTGATCCTGCGACTCGTACCATACCCTGCGGTCAAAGCCGGTGAATAACTGACATACAGGCGGTCAAAGTATGAATCCAGGCGCTCAATTCGAACAACTCCTCGCCCAACCCGAACAATGTCTGACGCTGGCGCATGGTGTCTGCGACCGGCACGCGCTGTCGCTTGACTGCACGCGAATCGAAGGCGGATCGCGGCTCATGTATGCCACCGCCGACGGCCGTATCATCAAGATATTTCCCCCGCATGAGGCCGATTTCTTCGAAACAGAAGTCCTGTTTTTGGGACAGATGTATCGACGATTGCCGATACCCACACCGCAACTCCACGCCGCCGGCCAATGGCAAGGATATCCCTATATCGTCATGGAGCGGCTTTCCGGAATGCCCCTGACCGAGACCTGGGATAAACTCGATGATGATGGACGACGCCAAGTCGTCCGACAATTGGGCGCGGCCGTCCAGGCGATGCATGACCTGCCTGTCGATCTTTTCGCCGCCGCACCGTTTCAATGGCGCCCGTTCATCGACCATCAGCGTGAGTCGTTGCTGACAAACCATCGGAATTGGGGCCTTGACCCGGCCTGGCTCTCGCAACTGACTGGATACATGGATGGTTTCCCTCTGGATGTCCATGACCCGGCCCAGATTGTCCCCCTCCATACCGAACTCATGCAGGAACATGTCTTTATCGAAAAGAAGGGCCGCGACTGGATCATCTCCGGCCTGATCGATTTCGAACCCTCCATGGTGGGCCATCAGGAGTATGAATTCTGTGCGGTAGGCTTGTTCATTACCCGGGGAAACCGGGAGTTGTTTCGCCTGTTTCTCTCATCGTATGGATACAGCGACGCTGAATTGACCGATGGGTTGAGCCGCAGAATCATGATGCTGTTGCTATTGCATCGCTACGGCAATTTCCGGCGGTTTCTCACTTTGATCCCGCCGGAGTTGCAGTTCACCGAATTGCGCCAGTTGGAGCAATATTGGTATTCGTTCTAAAACGTGGGCACGAAGACGCAGGCAAGAAAGGCAGCATATGGCCCTGAGCGCCTTTGACGACAAAGCAAAACCGCCGCAGGATAACGACCTGGCGGCGACATTGGGCAAAACGTTCATTCTCTGGAATGAATTGAAAGAAACCATCGCCGCGAAATACGCCCCTGTCGATATCGAATGGGGATTCTCCGGCAAAGCCTATGGTTGGGGACTCCGACTCAAACATGCCAAACGGGCCATTCTCTACATGCCCCCGTGCCAGGGGTACTTTCTGGCTTCTTTCGCCCTCGGCGAGAAGGCGGTCGCCTCCGCCCATGAGAGCAAACTCCCGGCCCAGGTCTTAAAAGTCATCGACGATGCCCCCAAGTATGCCGAGGGTCGCGGGGTACGGCTCGAAGTGCGAACCGCCAAAGATGTCCGCAATATAGAGAAACTGGCGGTTATCAAGATGGCCAAATAATCGTCCGGACTATCATGACCGGGCAATTACGCCCAGGAATTTCTCGGGATGTCCCCTAATCTGATACCGGGCGTCCTCCCGCGCCGTGGTTTGCCTGATGATCAGGAAACAATTTGACACGGTGGGTTGTTACCTAGTATACGTTCATCGAAACAACCACGGGCGGTTATGGAAATCAAACATCAGTTTGACGGGTCCAAGGGAGCGTTCTTTGTCGAAGAAAACGGCCAACGACTCGCCGAGATGACCTACACGCGGTCGGGAACATCCCATATCATCATCGATCACACGGGGGTGTCCTCGGCATTGAAAGGACAGGGAGTCGGAAAGCTGTTG
>JAQVRW010000097.1 GCA_028700875.1 Candidatus Zixiibacteriota bacterium
CGTTGTATAAATGTTCTTGCCGTTTTCGTCGTGCGTCATCTCTAATTCGCTCTTCCATGCCCCCGGCTGGGGGCAGCTTAACGTTACATCCGGCCGGGAAGGTACAATTAATTCCGGCGGTTTTCAAGCCCTTTTCTTTCGCCCCTATGGGAAGTCAAGGATCCTCAAAAGGCGGTTCCGGCATCCGGATGATGACGGATCGCGATTGAAGATCGACTCAGGATGACATTCAATGGCTGGCTACCGGCGGCGGATGGCGTCATGTGGATGATATATTTATTATAAATGTTAAACTTTTTTGTTGACATGATTTGCCGATAGGGGCACTTTCATGGCGTAACATTCATCTTTCATGGAGGAGACTTGATAATGGCCAAGAAAAAAGTGGTAAAGAAAAAAGCGGCCAAGAAAGTCGTCAAGAAAGTCCGCTGCCTCGGCAAGACCAAAGACGGGAAGCGGTGCAAGAGGATGGCTATTTCTCCGGCGAAGTACTGCCATCTGCACAAGTAACAGGCTATCGTCATTTCTCATGACAAGGCCGGTGATTGCGCCGGCCTTTTTTAATCTCCGCAATCGAATCCTCTCCCCTATGTCCGGGCGAATCGTTATCGGCTTGCCAAAAGCCGGTTTCGTCGTATATTGATACAAACGACGACCTCGCGTCCGTCCTCGGCGCCGCCGAATCGGCCCGGCCGCGATTACAACATGGGCAGGCAGATGACCATCCTTCGCTTTGTACTCCCGGTAATCCTGGTTCTCATGATCTTCGTCAATGCTCTCCCCTCGGTGAATGAACCGACCCCGGATAACCTTCCGATCGGACTGACGCCGGAGGAGATGACCCGTCTCGATGAGATCGGCCTTAAACATATTAACACCGCCCCGCCCCCGACTCCCATCCGGGCCTGCGCGGAATGGGAACGGTCAACGGGAGTCCTCGTCCGCTATCCTCTGGGAATTTCGGTGGCGCTGATAGCCGAAATGTCCGAGGACGTCATGGTGACGACCATCGTCGCCAGCGAATCCCAGAAAACCGCGGCCATAAACGCCTACACCGCCGGCGGCGTGACCATGACTCATACCGAGTTTCTCATCGCCCCGACCAATTCCTACTGGACGCGTGATTACGGCCCCTGGTTCATCTTTGACGGAACCGGCCAATTGGCCATCGTCGATCACATCTATAACCGCCCCCGGCCCGACGACGACCAGATTCCATGGGAACTCGGCACGTTCTGGGGAATGACGGTCTACGGCATGAATCTGAATCATACCGGGGGGAACCATATGGTCGACGGCATGATGAGGTCCATGTCTACCCGTTTGGTTTATGACGAGAATTCCAGTCTGACCTCGCATCAGGTGGATTCGATCATGATGGCTTTCCTGGGGAACGAATATACCGTCCAGAGTTACGTCGAATCGAGCGGAATCCATCATATCGACTGTTGGGCCAAATTTCTCAATCCGACGACCATCCTGATCAAGGACGCGCCTGCCGGCGACGCCAGCCATGCCCTTCTGGACCAACGGGCGACCGCCCTGGCGCAGATGAACAGCGCCTGGGGCCGGCCATACACGATAGTGCGGATTTATTGCCCTTCGGGCGCGGCGTATACCAATTCCCTCATCCTCAATGACAAGGTCCTGGTGCCCATCATCAGTTCGACCTATGATACGACCGCCCTTCGGGTCTACCGAGAAGCGATGCCCGGATACGAGGTTCTGGGGTTCACCGGGGCATGGCTCGACGACGACGCCATTCATTGCCGGGCCAAGGGGGTTCCCGATCGGGGGATGTTGTATCTCCAGCATACGCCGCTTCAGACGACCGGCGACACCCTTAATGACTATTTGGTATCCGTCAAGATCGTCCCCTACTCGGGGTTTGATCTGCTCGCCGATTCGCTGAAGCTGTTTTATCGCTCCAAGGCATCATATCAATCCGTGCCGCTAAATGCCACGGCTGTGCCGGATTCATTCTATGCCTATATCCCGGCTCAGAAACCGGGAGCAGAAGTTGCCTACTATATTCAGGCGGCCGATGAGCCCGGCCGGGTGGAAACCCATCCGATTATCGGCCCTTCCTGGGCCCATACTTTCAAAGTCAATCATCCGCCTGAAATCATATCCCCGGCGACATACACGGCCTGGGGCGACGACGAATTCCAGTACTACCCGGAAATAACCGACCCTGATGACAGCGCCTATACGATTGCCTATTCCGGCCTTCCTGCCTGGTTGCAAAGAAGCGGCGATTCGCTGGTCGGCGCCACCCCGGATAGCAACGTGACGGCCACTTTCCTGGCCATCGCCTCCGACCCGTATTCCAGCGACACCCAGATGGTCAGCGTGACCATATATCGGTGTGGCGATGTCAACGGAGACGGCCGGATCAACGTCGCCGACGCCGTGTATCTGATCAGTTACATCTTCAAAGGCGGCGCCGTACCCCCGGTGTTTGCAGCATGCGACGTCAACGGCGACACCAACGTCAATGTCGGCGACACCGTCTATATCATCAGTTACATATTCAGAGGAGGCCCTCCCCCGGCTTGTTTGCCGCTAACGCGGTAAGAGAAACTATTTGCCGATTGCCGCGGTGGAGTCGCCGACAATAAGGGAGCAATCTATAAATCGATTAATAAGTTGCGACATATTAATAGCGTACTACTTTAAATCTTCGATGGCAAACATCCCCGTCCGCAAAATTCCGGCCTGTCATTATATGTAGCCGGCGATCAGCTACTGTACGACCTCAGGACTATCAGTCCCCCGTTGCTTTCTTCTCCCGCTATCCATATGTTAACTCCGTAAATATACAGGCAATTACGCCTTTTCTCGCCCAAGCTGAGGAGATCATATGCGCCCGACTGTCGCTTTTCTGAATCGGGAATTGATCGAACGAATCGTTGCCGAGGGCAGAGATATCCTCTGCCGGATGGGAATCGCGATCCACAATCCCGCCGCCCTGAAACTGCTGTCCGATGGCGGCGCAGTCGTGGATGTTTCCCGTCACCATGTCCGTTTCACCTCGGATTTGATCGACCGGGCTTTGGGCAGCGCCCCCAAAGGATTCAAACTTTACGACGTCATGGGCGAAGAAGCGGTCGATCTTTCCGGCGACAGGGTCAATTACACCCCCGGCTCGGCGGCGCTCAACTTTTTGGACGGGGCGACCGGTCTTATGCGCCGCCCGACAACGGCCGATTATATTCGGTATGTCCGGATCGTCAGCGGAATGCCCCATATCGCTTCGCAAAGCACGGCATTCATTCCGGGCGACGTCCATGAGAAGATTTCCGACAGCTATCGCCTGTATCTGAGCCTTCTGCACGGCGAAAAGCCGGTCGTGACCGGCACGTTCACGATCGACAGTTTCGAGATCATGAAAGACCTGCAACTGGCCGTGCGCGGTTCAGAAGCGGCACTCAAGGCCAAACCGTTGACCGTTTTTTCCTGCTGCCCTACGTCGCCGTTGAAATGGAGCACGGTGACCTCCCAGAACGTGATCGATTGCGCCCGCTATCATATCCCGGTGGAATTCGTCGCCATGCCGTTGTCGGGGTTTATCGCTCCGGTGACGCTGGTGGGGACATTGATTCAGCATACCGCCGAGACGTTGAGTGGGATCGTGCTGAGCCAATTGGCCAATCCCGGAACGCCGATACTTTATGGCGGGTCCCCGGCGATTTTCGATGTCCGGTACGAGACAACCCCGATGGGGGCCGTCGAGACGGAAATGATCGACTGCGCCTATGCCGAAATCGGCAAATACCTCGGCCTGCCGACTCAGGCATATATCGCCTTGAGCGACGCCAAGCAGCTTGATGCCCAAGCCGGGTTGGAAACCTCGATGGGGGCCACATTGGCCGCCCTGGCGGGTATCAATAACATATCCGGGCCGGGAATGCTCGATTTCGAGAGTTGTTTCAGCCTGGAAAAGCTGGTGGTCGATAACGAAATTTGCGGCATGACGTTGCGGATGATTCAGGGCATCGAACCGAAGGGAGATTTCCCGTCGCTGGGCCATTTCACAGAGCTGGTCCGCGAAGGACATCTCCTGATATCCAAACATACCCGCCGGTACCGCCAGGAGGAGATTCATCTTCCCGGACCGGTCATCGACCGAGCCAATCGGTCCCGTTGGGCAGAGGAAGGGTCCAAGACCCTGATGGAGCGGGCATCGGCCGAGATCAACCGGCTGGAAGCGGCATATACACCGTCGAGGCTGCCGGATGATGTCAAAGGCGAGCTAACCCGGCTGATGACGGCGGAGGCGCGCCGGTACGGTATGGACAAACTTCCCAGGGAATCGCGTTGAAGGATATTTTGACCATTGCGGCTGCGGACCTTGTTCCCGACGCGCAAAGCATCCTGGCGGCTCAGGGCGTCCTTCCCGGCGGCAATCTTCGTGCGGAAATAGTCGCCGGGGCCGAAACCGCCCGCGAGTTGTTTGTCGAACTGGCCGAGCCAAAGGCGATCATGAAAGAGGTTAGCGCCAGGGATTTCGATTCGGTGTATCGCGGCAACGGCCGCAACTCGCAACCGGCCCTGCTGGATTTCATCCTTCCGCGCGCTAGCCATCTGGCGCTGGCCGCCGCCACGGTCGGTGGGACCGTATCGCGGCGCATAACGGAGCTGTTCGAAGGCGGCGATTATGTGCTCGGGGCCATGCTGGATGCCGCCGCTTCCGGCGGCGCAGACCGGGCATCGCAGATGTTGGAGCAATTGTTTTATGGCCGGTTGACCGCGACACATGAGATCGAGCCGATCGACGAGGTGTACTGCTACAGCCCCGGTTATTGCGGCTGGCATATCAGCGCCCAGCGGCAGTTGTTCGATCATCTTCGCCCCGAGGTTATCGGCCTGACGCTTCGCGAGAGTTTCCTGATGGAGCCGCTGAAGTCGATTTCGGGAGCGTTGATCGCGGGGCCGGCGACGATACACCAATTTGACGACACCTTCCCCTTTTGCGCCGAATGCCGGACGCGATCGTGCCGCGCCCGAATGGGAAGAGCAGAAAAGAGAAATTGACGTTTTCGTGGAGATAAGCAATGGACCTTTTGGCAAACCTTTCCCAGAGTCTTCAGGACGGCGATGATGAAAAAGTCGCCGCGCTGACCAAAGAAGCCTTGGCGGCCGGTATGTCGGCCAAGCAAATCCTCGACAATGCCCTGATCAGCGGGATGACCGTCATCGGCAACCGGTTTAAGGCGCATGAGATTTTTCTGCCCGATGTTCTCCTTTCGGCCCGGGCCATGTATGCCGGGCTGGAACTGCTCAAGCCGCTGTTCCTCAAGGATGACATTCCCAGCCGGGGCAAAGTCGTGGTGGGGACGGTCCAGGGAGATCTGCACGATATCGGCAAGAATCTGGTCAGTATCATGCTTAAAGGCGCCGGATACGAAGTCATCGACCTCGGCAACGACGTGCCGCCGGAACGATTCGTGGATACGGCCGTAGCGCAAGGCGCCGCGATTATCGGCTTGTCGGCGCTTCTGACCACGACCATGCCGGTCATGTCGCAGGTGGCGGCTTTGTTGAAGGAACGCGGGCTTACCGGCCGGATCAAGTTGATCATCGGCGGGGCGCCGGTCAGCGATGCCTATGCCCGCGAAATCGGCGCCGACGCCTACGGTTTCGACGCGGTCAAGGCGGTCGAAATCGTGGATCGTTTCCTGATGAGGCAATAGATGAAGCGATTGCTGGAACGAATCGCCGCCGGAGAGATTCTCGTGGCCGATGGCGCCATGGGAACGATGCTTTTCCGGAAAGGCATCGCCCCCGGAAGCTGCCCCGAACTGGTCAATGTCAGTCGGCCGGAGCTTCTTCGCGAGATCGCCTCCGAATACCTGGCCGCCGGGGCGGGTATTATCCAGACCAATACCTTCGGCGGATCGCCATTGAAACTGGCCATGTACGGCCTTGATGGCCGCACCGAGGAGATAAATCGCGCCGCCGTTGTGGCGGTTCGGTCGGTCGTCGGCGGGCGGGCGTATGTTTCCGGTTCGTGCGGACCCAGCGGCAAAATTCTCAAGCCGTACGGCGATACCTCCCCGGAAGCGATCTATGACAGCTTCCTCCGACAGATAACATGCCTGGCCGAGGCCGGGATCGACGTTCTCTGCATCGAGACGATGACCGATATCTCCGAAGCGACTCTGGCGATCCGGGCGGCGAAGGCGGTCTCGCCCTCCTTGCCGGTCATGGCCACCATGACGTTCGATAAGACCCCGCGCGGCTTCTTTACGATCATGGGAGTCGATATCCGGCAGGCGGCCGCGGACCTGGCCAATGCCGGCGCGGATGTTGTCGGCTCCAATTGCGGCCATGGAATCGAAACGATGCTGGAAGTCGCCCGCCAATTCAAAGCCGCCTCCCGCCTGCCATTGATCATTCAATCCAACGCCGGTTTGCCGGAACTGGTCGATGGCCGCGCGGAATACCGGGAGACGCCGGAGTTTATGGCGGAAAAGGCCCGGCAGTTGATCGAATTGGACGTGTCGATCATCGGGGGATGTTGCGGCACGACGCCGGAACATATCGCGGCCATCCGGTCGATGGTCGACCGGATCAAAGGGTGATATCATATTCGGGCCGACACATCGGTCGGCCCCTACAAACCAACATCGAATTTTTGTGTAGGGGCGCAAGGCTTCTTGCCCGGTTATCTGCCCCACACGAAAAATCGACCGCGCGGACAAAACGATCTGAATCAATGGCATTTCGTGCCCGGCAGATGTCCACATCTGCCGGGAGGAGTATCCACTGGGGCAGATGTGGACATCTGCCGCCCACAATGCGAGAGAACCCGAATCGATGGCATTCTTCTACTGATTCACCTCCGAAAAATCGCGATTTTTCGTTGGACCAGTATGCGTCCCTTGCGATTGCGCGGAAATGGGTTTGCCGTGTTATTTTTGATGTTTTTCATTGGTCGATCTGCCTCTCCCCCGGCCCCTCTCCCTGGGGGAGAGGGGGGCGGGGTGAGGGGTGTTTTTGCGGGGTTGGGACGGGGCGCCGAGAACGGCCTTGAGACCCGGACGAACGTCCGGGCCACCCGTTGGTTTGATCTTGTGGGCGGTCCGCCTGTGGCGGATCCACATCTGCCCCGTGCGTGCGCGGGTCGACGGTGGGGCGCTCAAAGCCTTCCTCGGCGGTTGTCACGCCGCCGGGTGCCCCGCCCCTCTGGGGCGGGATTCGATGGCATCCCTCTCTGCGCCGTCAGGAACCCTTTCCTGACGCCCCCGGCGCCCCAATCCGCCCGTGGCGGACTGCGGATCCCGCGGACACTCCATGCCATGCTCCGCCGGACACTTGAACACCGGAACGAATATCTCCTCCCGGCCATCCGTCTCGGTCTGATTGCGGCTTTGGCGGTCTTGAAGTTGGGTGAGGAGCTTGTACGCCCGAGTGAGCTGCCGGTCGAGACGCATTTCATAGCGGAGGATTCTGATGGAAGACTCTTCATCGGGGATGGATTGCCGCCCGATTTCGATTGATGCTTGTCGCAATTCCTCGTTGCGGGATATTTCCTGGTACTTGGAGCCGTCGATCTGATGAGCGATTTTGAGAAATTCCTTGCGCACTGAGGAATCGATGTCAATGTCATCGAGTTGGCCGGTGATTTCGGCGGTTTCGGCCCGGATGGCCCGGCGGCCCCGCCAGAGGCAGTCGGCGATCTTGCGGACGAGATGAAGCTGGAAGCCGGTCTGGGGTTGAAATTCATCAAGCAGGGAGTTCAGGAGTTGGTCGTACTCCTCCTTGTTTTCCTTGAGGTTGGGGGAGTTAATGATTATGTCCTGGGTGTAGAGTCCATATTTGACGGAATTGTGCCTGACCATCTGTTTGCCCTCGAATGACTTAGGGCCGGTTGACTTGCGGGCGTTTGCACGGTTGGCCCGGAGTTGTTTTTTGGATACGGGCATAGGTATACCTTTCCCTTTGTGATAGGTGCATCTACTAAAGGGGGCGGTTTCGTATTCACCATCAAGATGGTGTTGATTTTGGGTCTCAGGTTGGCAAAGCGGAAGTTTTTAGCATTGAAATGGTAGTGTTTTTACAATAGATTGGATTTGGTACCAGCGATATAAAATAGGGCAGATCGCGTCTTGGAATCCCACAGCAAGCTGTGGGTTACCGGTTTCAGATATGTAAGCAACATAACAGGAAGGAGTTATGGTGATGCCTGGTGGGAGATCAAGTATTGAATCAAGCTCAACGTGGAGCAGCATTATTCTCTGTGGGATAATTCTCTTATTTATTACCATTCTATCATTGGGTTGTGCGCATAATGAATATACAAAGTTACTTCATGATTCGAACATGGCGCAAGGTGTCTTTCAAAAAGAAGAGTATGTAACCATGGCGACTTATGACACGAAGGAATATTCTATTACAACTAAGACTGATGATGCTGTGACAGAATAAACTATCAATCAGTGTATTCCATTAATTGTTAGGTACCCTCATCTGCCGGATACGGTTACTTGGATTGAACGACCGGAGATCAGGTATTTTTATTATCCCTGTAATCGCAATGAAGCAGTTAACTATATAGTGGTGTTCACTAAGCAAGATACTATTATGCCTGTTGGCCTGATTACAGTTAAACCATCGAGTTTAGATAGCGTCGCAATACCTGTTGGGCTTCACTATCTATTCTTCAATAAGACATGTCTAGATAATCAGAATGTTGGAAGAAGAAGTACGATAGCATACAATGTCTATAGTATTCACAAGGATAGCGTGATATTTGCACGGCATATGATCTTGTAAGGTAACTTGTGCCCGGATTCCTATGGCAGAGAACTGGCAATTGTGGCTGACTCCGGAGGATGATAATGATATCGGGTAACCCACAGCTTGCTGTGGGATTTTCTCATGCTGGTGGCCCGGACGTTCATCCGGGTCCCGTATTCCGGACAAGACGGGCGAGAAGCCTCTCGCCCCTACGGTTTGGTGGGTAAGCAAGCGAAGGTTGTAAGGACGTTTTTCGCGGGGGATGAGGACGTCCGACCGCGCACGAAAAAAGTAGTTAATCCCACAGCAAGGGGAGTGTTGAAAAAGCCCGTCAACATGCACAGGTTATATCTATCGCATAATGGTGGAATTTGTATACCATTAGCGGGCGGCAGGTCACAATTCCGACTTCGCCGGAATCAAGACCCGCCGCAACCGTTTCGGTAGGTTTTTCAACACGCCCCAAGCGGCGGGGCACCCCGGCTCTTGCCTCTGTGCCGTAGGGGCGAGCGGGTGCTCGCCCATAAAATCCGCGGGCGACCGCCCGGTCGCCCCTACAATAAAAATCGAATCGCTCTCGTAGGCAGTAGGTCGGGTTCGGAA
>JAQVRW010000098.1 GCA_028700875.1 Candidatus Zixiibacteriota bacterium
ATATCCAACTCGCACCTGTCGTTGGACCAGCCGTTTTCGGTCTCGGAGGATAATTCTCTGATCGATATTCTCGAGGACGAATTCCAACCTGGTCCCGATGAGGCGCTGTTGGACATGTCGCTTCGGGTGGAGATCGAAAAGGCCCTCGATACACTCACGCCGCGCGAGGCTGAGGTGATCAATCTCTATTTCGGCCTGAACGCCGAAAAGGCGCTGACTCTCGAGGAGATCGGCGCCCGGTTCAATCTGACCCGGGAGCGCGTCCGGCAGATCAAGGAGAAGGCGATTCGCCGCCTGCGGCATGCTTCCCGCAGCCGGTCGCTTCGCGCGTACCTCAGTTAGTACAAATTAATCGAATGCCCATAAAACCCCGCCTTCGAGCGGGGTTTTTTATTGGGCCAATACGACCTAACTCTTTGACGGCAATAATATTTAAACGCAACTCCACTTGACGGAAAAGGGCCCGGCCCAATACTCCCACTCCCTATGCCAGATACGGGTTGTGACACAAATCGGAAAAAGGTGCTTGCGATTTTTTTGTTTGCATGTTTCTTACTGCCAAAGCGTCTGTTGAAGGACGTAAAATAAAATGCCCCTTGCTTGGGCCATAAGCCCCTCATGGCCCAACAGGCCGGGAACACCTTGAACTAACACCTGGAATCCCGGCTCTTGGCGGTCGCTAGCTCCAACCCCCTGCCTGCGGCCGCCTTTTAATTGGTCTTGACTCCGTTTGTGAATCGACTAAATTGCCATAGAATCCGATGATCGCCATGATAAAACAAGCAGTTGAATCATGTATGCCCCGCCTCTGCCGGGTGGAGAAAACAAAAACCGATGAGCGAAATAGCCCCACCCTCTGAACTCAAGGCACTGGCAACATGGTTTGCTGAAGCCGTCCAGGCTGAGGTCAGCGAACTTGAAAAGAAAGGGCGTGAGCAAAGATACGAGTTGCACAGCGGCCAACGAATTACTCCCGAAAATTCTCCGTTTACGATCTATCGCTTCTTGCTGGCTGACAATACTCTCGTGCCAGAGGATGCGAGTGCAGTGCTTGATGTTGCAGGGCGACTATATAACGCCACTATAGTCAGTCAATCGTCTGGTTGGCTTGAAGTCCAAGTCGTGACGGACAGTATGCTTGGCCAATTTGTGCCCCGCGCGCTATTGCGTGTGGACGATTTGGGCCTGCTTCGCAAACTCATCGAAACATTGGAATCTCTCGCCTTGGGGGCTGAACCAGTTTCGCCATTAATGATTAGCATGTTCCATCCAAACCCCAATGGTGTATGCAAGTTGCCCTTGTCTGATATTCCCGCTTTGGATGGGGTCGAAGACGAAAAGAGAGGTGTCCTGGAGCAGGCCTGTGCTTCAGAGATAACATATATCTGGGGTCCACCCGGTACTGGGAAAACCTTCGTCATTGCCCGGCTGATTGCCATACTTGTCGAGCGTGGCGAACGGGTACTAATGACTAGCCATACTCACGCGGCCGTCGACCAGGCGATCTATGAAACGGTTAAACGAGGTCAGGCAGACGGGTCGGGCAAGCCGGGGCCGCTTGCGGATACCGATTGGGAACGCCAGGGAGAAATTGTTCGGATAGGCGGCCCTATCACAAATTCTAAAGTACCGGATTCAGTTCGGCTCGATAGAATTGTCGAGCGCAAAGCGCAGGCAATTCAGACAGAAATCACCAAGTTGATGGGCAGAGCCGCGCCTTTTTCGTCCAAACGTACGCAATTGAATTCACAATTGGCCGAATGGGCGCGTCTTAACGAACTAAAGCAACGGCTGGTCGACAGGGAACGGCGCATGAATGAATCTGCGTCTCTGGCGGCGCAAGAAATGAAGGATGAGGACAAGGCTCGCACTCGAATTGACCAATGCAAGGAATTGGTTGTGAAAGCCAACAAGGCTTGGTTTTTTCGAGCATCGAAGGTCCGTCAAGCTGTTAGTTCTGTTGACGCCGCCGAAGCGGCCTTAGAAATTGCCTCCAAGAATACAACTGAAGCAGTCGCGTCGGTACGCCAAATCGAACGGACAGTCGAGACGATCCGTGTCGCCATAAACACTCAGGCTGGCAATTGCGCCGGGCTTCTACCGGTCGAAACTCTCAATCGGGAATTGGTCCCTATCGAAACGGAATTGGGAATAATCGATCATAGTCTTTCGGAGCTTAAGGCACGTTTGGATAGCCTTGAGAAGGAAATCATTGGTGAAGCTCGTGTGGTGGCAGCCACGCTCACAAAATGCTATGTCGGGAATCAACTCGATGGAGAAACATTTGATGTTCTCATTGCCGATGAGGTGTCGATGGCATTGCCGCCACTTCTTTTCGTCGCCGCGCGTCGCGCATTCCGCCGCGTTATCCTTGTTGGGGATTTCAAGCAGCTTCCGCCCATCGTTCGGAGTGAGAATGGAATTACGGACGAGCGATTGAGTAAAGATGTATTCCACCTGGCCGGAATTGCCACCGACCAGGAGGAGCCTACAGATCATCCGGCTCTAACAAGCCTTCGTACGCAACATAGAATGCTTCCCGCAATCGCGGATGCCGCACGATTTATATCTTATAAGAATGGCTTACTAGACCATGAAGAAGTATTACATAGGAAGCAGCCGGATTGGCTGGGGTTTTTAAGGGATAATGCGTTATTGATCGTCGATACCGCGGACTTGCATTGCTGGTGTGGTCGCCAAGCCGGGAGTTTGAGTCGATTCAATTTCTATTCGGCGCAAATTGCCATGGAATTAGCCGCAATGGCTGCGGCAGGAATTCCCCAACCAGATGCGGACGTAGAACCACCGATTGGGATAGTTACCCCTTACGCTGCGCAACGACGGTTATTGTCGCGTCTTGTTAATTCCCTTGAGCTTCGAGCTTGGGTTCAAGTCGGAACGGTACATACATTTCAAGGCGGTCAAGCGGAGCTTATAATTTTCGATTGCGTGCTTGATGAACCCTATTGGACAGCCAGGCTGTGTAATCCCAGGCAACGTAAGGATGTACGGCGCGACTTGAATGTAGCATTAACCCGCGCTCGGTCCAAGTTCATATTCCTCGGTTCATCGGAGTGGCTTAATCGACATGCGCAGGTGTCAAGCGGCCTAGGAGAATTATGGCATTATATGAAGGATCATGCGGATCTCGAATCGGCTTTAGATATTGTGGAATTAGGTTTTGCCGGCCGAGTAGCCTCAACTTCGGCGGCCTGCTATATTCCGCAAGGTACTGGAACTCCGAAGCATGAAATCCTTGATGAGACTAAGTTTTATGACATTTTTTCCGCGGATTTGCGCGAGGCCAAGGAGAGCATTTTTGGGCTTGTCCCCTTTTTTGGGTCATATAGATGGCCAACGATAGAACCATTGATCCGGCAAGCACTTGAGCGCGGAGTTGAAGTCACTTTTGTTACGCCACTGCCCTCTGAAGCCGAGAATAAAACGTATGTCGAGAGCGTAATTCGAACACTACGACAATTGGGTGCAATTATTGTTGCCGCGACTGGTTTGCATGGCAAGGATATCATCATTGATTCGCGTATCCATTACACGGGAAGCCTGAATTGGGCGAGCCACCGTGGCCGCGCTGAGATAATGCACCGTACCGTCGATTCCGATTACGCGCGAACGGTCCTTGATTACCTTCAAGCCAGACACATTCGCGCCGCCGTTGGGCAGGGGGCACAGCCGCGAACCTGCCCCCAAGGACACCCTATTCATATAGTTAACCAGGCTCAAACAATGCGACCATGGGATAAGCAACCAATAAAGGTTGGGTGTGCTGACTATAAGGACACCGGCTGCAAATACCTTGTTGATATTGATCAGCGCCCCCCATTTATTGAGCCCCCATTGTGCAACGTTGATGGACGCACCAAATACCGCAGGGTCAAACGGAGGCGTGGTGAAGTGTGGGAATGCCCGAAACACCCCCGAGATTGCGAGCGCTTCAAGGTTGTATTGGGTGATCCTTAATGTGGCCAATACCGGTTCATTTAGATTATATTTTCAATAGATCACTCTTTTCCCCGGTTCCCATACCTCTCCACCAACCAAACACCCACCACCACCAACGCCCCACCGCCCAGCAATGCCGGCGTTATCGGCTCGTTCAACAAAAATGGCGCCGCCAACGTGGTCGATACCGGCTCCAGATACAAATAGACACCGACTCCACCAGCCGTCTTGCGTTTCAACCCTTCCGCCCAGAACCAATATGCCAGCCCCATGCAGAACACGCCGAGGAATACCAATGCCCCAACCGCCATCCAATCGAGTGATGCATACACCCGCACACCCGATGTCATCAACACCGGCGGCACCAAACACACCGCCGCGATCGTCAGCACCGATGTCGTCACCGCCAAGGGATGCGATCCGGCCAGCTTCTTGCCCAATATCGTGTACACCGACCAGCTAACCGCCGAAATCAGCACCAGCCAGTCGCCATATGATTGAATGAACGCCAATGATCCCAACCGTCCCCGCGACACCAGCAAGACTACGCCGAATGCCGCGATCGCCATCCCCAATGCCTGATACCGCGTAATCCTCTCCCGCAGGAAAAAGTATGACAGAATCACGATAAACACCGGGATGGTCGTGATCAACCAGGCGGTATTCGTCGCGGTGGTGGTCTTCATCCCTTCGACCTGAATCAAAAGATGAAACACCAGCACCAGCGCGCAGGCAACAGCCATCATCCATTGACGTCGAATCAGCTCGAATGATAACCGCTTGGCCCGGACGACAATCAACAGCACCGGCACCGCCAGCACGAACCGCGCCGCGATAATCTCGGCCGGGGAGAGGAACCGCAAACAATACTTGGTGGCGATAAACGACAATCCCCACATTACCACGGCGGCGATGAGCAGAAACGAGGTCATAGCGCCGCCTCCGGCCGCTTCCTCTCCAGACTCGATAGGTACACTCCGGCGAAAATCGCCGCCGCCCCGATTAGCGTCACGATCGTCAACTTTTCATTCAGCAGTACCATCGCCCCCAAGGTCGTGATCAACGGCTCGACATACAAATACACCCCCACCTTGGCCGCCGTATGACGCGACAACCCCTCCGTCCAGAGCCAGAATGCGATAGCCAGGCAAAAAATCCCCAGAAACACCACCGCCACCCATCCTTCGAATGGCATCACCGCCAGCCGAGCAAATCCGGACCGCATCATCACCCACGGCGCGATTAGGATCGTCGGAACCATGACCATGATAAACGTCGTCGCCATCGAATTATGCCGCCGCGTGATAATCCGCGCGAAAATCGTATACACCGCCCAGGTGATATTGCTCGAAAACACCAACCAGTCGTTGACCGATTTCAGCCACCCGAATCGATGGAAATCACCGTCGGACATCAAAAGCAGCACGCCGACCATCGCCACAATCAACCCGAACGTCGGCATCCACCCGAACGGCTCCTTCAGGAAGAACCACGACAACAAGGCGATAAAAATCGGGGCCGTGGTCAAAATCCAGCTCGTGTCGGTGGCCGACACCGTCTCCATCCCGGCCGCCATAACATAAAAGTGCAGGAAGATGACCGCCCCCGACAGCAGGTACAAAAGCTTATCCTGCCGCCAGTCGATTGGGATTTTCTTGATTTTCAGAATGATATACAACGTCGGCGCGGCCAATAGCAGTCGGGCCGAGATCAATTCCATGGGGGTCAGATACCGCAGGCCCACCTTGATCGCGATATACGACATCCCCCAAAAGAGCACCGGCACGAACAAAAAGAAAATCATACGGCTGGTTGCCAAATTAAGCGGTTGACCGGCAGCCGGGCAAGACATATCATTTCTTCCGTGGGCGGATTTTTCCTCTATCTCTCGCTGGCGGTTGCTACCCTCGCGGTCAGCTGGGCGGCCATCATCATCCGGTTGGCCGATGCCGACCCGATTTCGACTGCCTTCTACCGCATGACCCTGTCGGTTATTATCCTGGCCCCCTTTTCGATCCCCGGCCTGAGGGCCAACCTGCGCCGCCTGGCCGCCCGTTCCGATTTCAAATGGCTGGTCGCCTCCGGCATCGTCCTGGGCCTGCATTTCGCCGCCTGGATCACCTCGCTGAAATTCACCTCCATCTCCAATTCGGTCATCATCGTCGCCACCCAGCCGTTTTTCGTGGCTGCCATGGAGAGGGTCTTCCTGAAAGAAAAAATCTCCCGCCAAGCCGTCATCGGCATGGCCCTGGCCTTTGTCGGCATGGTCATCATTTCCCGGTCCGACCTCGATCTCGGAAGCGACCACCTTCTGGGGGATTTCCTGGCTTTGGCCGGTGCCCTTTGCGCGGCGATCTACCTCATGTTCGGCCGCAAAATCCGCCAGACTCTGGACAACCGCCACTATGTCTTCCCGGTCTATCTTATCGCCTCCCTGACCCTTCTGATTATCGCCCTGCCGTTTCGCTCGCCTCTGACCGGCTTTTCCGGCAACACCTGGTTCTGCTTCTTCCTGCTGGCCCTGATTCCCACCGTCCTCGGGCACACCCTCTACAACTACCTGTTGAAATTCATCCGCGCCCATTTGGTCGCGATTACTATTCTTGGCGAACCTATCGGAGCGACCATTATCGCGGCCCTGCTCTTCAAGGAATACCCCTCCACGGGGACCTATATCGGCGGCGGGCTGATTTTGACCGGGATTATCATGGCCCTGGCAAGGGCGAAAAGTGACATTTTGGCCTCCGAAACTCCTTGATTTTTGCCGTCCGATCCGTAAATTATGGAGCTTGAATAGCGGTAGGATATGGGGCAGTAGCTCAGATGGGAGAGCGGTACGTTCGCAACGTACAGGCCGTCGGTTCGATTCCGATCTGCTCCATTTAAAACCTCAGCGCCCAACCCGGGAGACGGCCGCCACTTCGACCCCCGCGCATTCGGAACACCCGCCGTTTTCGGGATGGTGTTATCAGGGGAGACCGGAGGCACGCTGAGAGGATCGACTCTGCTGGACCGATACCGGTCAGTCCCTTTTTCGGGTCCTGTACAGCGTCGGCCTGCCAAACCCCGCCAGGACCGGAAGGTAGCAACGGTAGGCAACGTCGTCGTGTGATACAGTCACGCCTGAGAAAGTCCGGCTGGCCGGTATCAGTCCACCAGTGTTAAACGGGATCGCGGCGGAAAGTATCTATGGCATACCAGGTTCTGGCGCTGAAATACCGCCCCTTGCGCTTCGAGGACGTCATCGCCCAGGAGCATGTCACCAAGACATTGGCGCGTGCCGTTGCTACCGGGCGGGTCGCCCACGGCTACTTGTTCGCCGGGCCGCGCGGCACCGGCAAAACCACCACGGCTCGCATTCTGGCCAAAGCTCTCAACTGTATCGAAGGCCCCACGCCGACCCCCTGCAATAAATGCTCAAACTGCAAGGAAATCACCAACGGGTCATCACTCGATGTCCTCGAAATCGACGCCGCCTCCAATACCGGCGTCGATGACGTCCGCACCCTGCGTGAAAACATCCGCTACCTGCCGACCTCCGGCAAAAAGCGGGTGTTCATCATCGATGAGGTCCATCGCCTCTCCGGATCGGCGTTCGATGCCCTCCTGAAAACGTTGGAAGAACCGCCCGAACACGCCGTCTTCATCTTTGCCACCACCGACCCGCACAAGGTGCCGCAGACGATCCTCTCCCGCACGCAACGGTATGATTTCCGTCGCGTGAAAACCGCCGATCTGGCCGCCCATATGGAAAAGCTGGCCAAGCTGGAAAACATCGATGTCGAATCCGAAGCATTATTCCTGATCGCCCGTAAAGGGGAGGGGTCGGTTCGCGATTCGTTGTCGCTGTTCGACCAAATGATCGCCTTGGTCGACGGAAAGATCACCCGTCAGGTGACCGCCGAGACGCTGGGGATAGTCGACCGTCAGATTTTCACCAAGCTTTTGGATATCATCGCCGCCGCCAAAACCGAACCGGTCTTCGAACTGGTGCAGGCGTTGTTCGATTCCGGCGCCGATATCACCGAGTTCGTCAACGATTTCATCGACTACCTGCGCAATCTTTTGGTGCAGAAATCGGCCGCCGACCCCGATGTCCTGCTGGATGTCTCCGCCTCCGAAAAGGAAGCCCTCGTCAAACAGGCCGCCTATTTCACCGAGGCCGACATCCTGCGCATGATGCAAATCCTGTCGGAACTGCTGGCCGATCTCAAGAAGGGATACGACGAGCGCACCTTCCTCGAAATCTGCCTGGTGCGTCTGGTGCGCATGGAATCGAGCGTCACCCTTCAGGAAGTCATCGAACGGCTGAACCGCCTGTCGACTGCCGCTTCTTCCGGCGCACAGGCTCCGGCCGGGCCGACCACTCTTTTCGATACGCCCAAACCGGCCGCCTCCAGGCCCGCCTCGCCCCGCAATCCGGGCCCCCCGCCGCCGGTTCCTCCCGAGGAAGTCCCGGTCGCCGATGATTCCGGCGTCGCTCAGGAAGCCGGCCGGCCGTTGAACCTGCCCCGCGTGCAGATGGATTGGCCCCGGTTCCTCGACGTCCTCAAGCGGCGGAAACCGATGCCGGCCAGCATGCTGACCATGGGCAAAGTCCGGTCGGTGGTGGACAACACCATCACCATCACCTTCGGCAGCAACTATAGCACCAACAAACAGATCGTCGAAAAGCCCGAAAATCGGGCCATTATCGAAGAAACCCTGCGGGACTTTTTCCAACTGACCGTCCGTGTGGAGTATCAGCTCGACCGGATGGATTCTACCCCGGCCGAGACCATCCCGACGAGGGGATACCAGTCGATAGACCCCGAGGAAATCTACAAGGATGATCCCGAACTGAAGCAGATGATCGACGAAATCAACGGCGAGATCATCAGTCGAAGAAAAGTGGACGAATAACGATACGGAGGAATACATGGCCAAGGGTATGGGCGACATGATGAAGCAGTTCGCCAAGATGCAGCAGCGGATGGAGGAGCTTCAGAACGAACTCGGCGCCAAGCAGGTCGAAGGCTCCGCCGGCGGCGGCATGGTGCGGGTCATCGCCAACGGCAAGCAGGATATTATCTCCATCAAGATAGAAAAAGAAGTGGTCAATCCCGAGGATGTCGAGATGCTCGAAGATCTCATCCTCAGCGCGGTCAACCAGGCGCGGGAAAAGGCGGCCGAGCTTCAGGCGCAGTCGATGGCCGAGCTGACCGGCGGCCTCAATATCCCCGGCCTCAACCTGCCGTTTTAGCCGTATGTATCAATCATCCGAATCATTGGGCCGCCTGGTATCGCTGTTGTCCCGCCTGCCGGGCGTCGGCCGCAAGACCGCCGGACGGCTGGCCTTTTATATTCTCAAGATGCCGATCGAGGAGGCCCGCGAAC
>JAQVRW010000099.1 GCA_028700875.1 Candidatus Zixiibacteriota bacterium
CGGTAACCGATGCCGTATCGGCCCGGCCGAGAGTATCGGTGATGATCGCGCGGATTGCGTAGTCGGCCTCGCTTAGGCTGGTCGTGTTCCATGTCGCCGACAGGCCGTTGCCGGCATTGCAGGCGGCGACCCCGTTCCGAAGCGGCGCGTCGTCGTCGGTATCGGTGTCGATGGAGATCCAGCTTTGACCGCTCTGATAGTGGAATTGGGTCTGTTTGATTATCTTTGACCCGGCGGCGTCATCGGCCCACAAATCGACCGTGGCCCCAAGGAGCTGCCCGGAAGAGGGAACGATCAGGCGGGCGGCCGGGGCCGGTTCGGTCGTGCCCGTGCCGCCCGTGGTGCCGCTGGAATACAGCATCAGGCGACCGGGGAAAATCTTTTCGCCGGTGCTGTCATTGTACACGTCGTTAAGGTCCACATACCCTTCGCCCCAATCGTTGTATCCGACGCACGAAACGGGAATGGAATCGGACAGGACAGCGACATCGTAGGGATTCCCCGATGAGCTGAAGTAGGCCCCGACAAAGTACGGTCCGGTGACCGTCACGGGAGTATCCAGGGGAATGTACACCATATAAAGGTTCGGCTCCAGCGTGATTTCGTACAGCGACGATATGGTCAGCATGTCGCCCGGAGCGGGACAGGATGGTGTCGTAAGGTCTACGCCTTCAACATCGACCGAGAGCTGAAAGGTGGCATCATAATACGGGACATAGAGGGGGAAGAGCACCTCCGTGATCGTGAACGGATATGGATTGGTGCAGCTCAACGACGGGTCCTGGTATGATTTATACAGTTCATCACCCACGATCCAGGGATAGATGTAATAACAGATGGGGCCGCCGTTGTTGACGATACACGTATCGGCCAGGCTGAGATTAATCGGTGCTCCCGGGGGCGTCACTCGAGTCGGTTCGAGATTGGAGATTCTGACGGCGACGGCGGGCGGCTTTTTGGCCAGAACCGGACCGACGCAAAGGGCCGCCAAAAGCGTTGTCAATATACAGACGATCAATATCCGACGGTGCATACCGGCGCTCCTTTATTCAGCCTATCATTAACGGGTTCATCATTATAGATATCGAACAGCGGCCATATTTCTTGAAGGGAAAGATTTTCATTTGTTTCGGCCCGATCGCGTATATATTGACGCGTAACAGGAAGCGTCGAAGCTGAAGAGGTGCAGTCATTTCCGAGCCGATTTTCCGACGTCCGGCATGGTTGAAAGTTCAGCCCTTTACCGGTCAGAGATATCATCAGATTCGCGGCCGGCTGAAAGAGCTGTCATTGCATACCGTCTGTGACGAAGCCAATTGTCCCAACCGGGGAGAGTGTTACAATTCCGGCACGGCCACGTTTCTGCTTATGGGCCCCGTATGCAGCCGTCATTGCCGGTTCTGCAACGTCACCGGGGGACAACCCGTTCCGATAGACCCCGATGAGCCGGAGCATGTCGCGGCTCTGGCCGGGGAGTTGGGCCTGTCCCACGTGGTGATCACGTCGGTGACGAGGGATGATTTGCCCGATCAGGGAGCGGAGCAATTCCGGAGAACGGTGGCGGCGGTCAGACGGCGGCTTCCCGGCGCGACCATTGAAATCCTGACGCCCGATTTCGGCGGCCGGACGGACCTGGTCGACCAGGCTTTGGCGGCCCAACCGACCGTCTTCAATCATAACGTCGAGACTGTCCCCCGCCTGTATCCCGCAGTGAGACCACAGGCCGATTTCGATCGCTCTCTGGGCGTCCTGGCCCACGCCGCCCGCAATCATCCGGCCATTCGGACCAAATCCGGTATCATGGTGGGTTTGGGCGAAGAGACGGCCGAATTGGAGGAGGTCTTCGCCGCCTTGGCCTCCATCGGCGTCTCGATGCTGACCATCGGGCAGTATCTTCACCCCTCGACGCGTCATTTCCCGTTGTGCAGATTCTATACGCCGGATGAATTCGCGTATCTCGGCCGCCTGGCCGAACAGAGGGGAATTCCCATAGTGGTCTCCGCCCCTCTGGTGCGTTCATCCTATAAGGCTGCGTCATTGCTTCCCTGACCGGCGGTTTTCCATCATTTATTGAACCATTCTCCGTCGACGGATAAACTAATCCCGATTTATTCCGATGGTATCATAAGGATTACGCTCTATGACGAATAAAGGACAGATATACTGCCTGCTTGTAGTTGACGACGAGGACTATATCTGTAGTATCGTCACCGAAGCCTTGTCGGCGACCGAGGAATACCAGGTCGTATCCTTTTCCGATCCCCGGAAAGCCACGGACTACCTCGAAAAGAACCATGTCGATCTGGTCCTGAGCGATCTGGTCATGGGGGATTTTTCCGGCGTTGAGATTTTGGATCAGGCCTTGCGCTGTCATCCCGACTGCATCGTTATCCTCATGACGGCCTATCCCACGGTCAACAACGCCATCTCGGTCCTGCGCAAGGGAGCCTACGATTATCTGGTCAAACCATTCAAACTGGAAACGCTGAAAAGCGCGGTTCGCCGGGGGTTTGCCCATCAGTCGCTGGCTCGCGAAAACCTGCACTTGAAGGAACAACTGGCGCTGTATAAGCTGTCGGAGGCGATGGGCGAGGCGACCGACCTGGAGTCCGGTCTGAAACTGGCGGCCGAGACGGCGCGTTCGATCTTTGGCAGCGGGGCGATATCCATCCTCGTGCAGGAGAAGCCCGATCAGCCGGCGACGCCATTGCTGGTGCAGGGGAAGACCACCGACGAAGAGGCGGAAGCGTTTTTGCGTGGCGATCATGATCTCTGCGCTGCCGCCCTGGACAAAATGGAGGCTGAATCCGAAAGCCGGGAAATCAAAGGACGGACCAAACGGATTCGTTCTCTGGCGGCTCATCCCCTGATTTCGCGCGGCCAGGCCATCGGCCTGCTCAATATCGTGGCGGAAGACCCCTTCATGCAAATCAAACCGGGGCAGTTGCACCTGCTGTCGATTATCGCCTCCAAGATCGCCTCGGCCATCGAGAATAACCGGCTCTATAATTACCTGCAGGAATCATATCTCAAGGCGATTACGGCGCTGGCCAATGCCATCGAGGCCCGCGACGGCTACACCCGGGGCCATACCGATCGGGTGACGGTGCTGGCCGAGTTGATCGCCCGGCGGTTGAATTGGGACGAAAGACGGCTCAGTGAATTGAAGATGGGGTGCACCCTGCACGACATCGGCAAGATCGGCATTCCCGACGCCATCCTCAACAAACCGGGACAGCTCACTCCGGAAGAATGGCGATGCATGGAAGCGCATCCACAACTGGGCGGCAAGATCCTCGAAGGGATCGATTTCCTCACCCCCGCCATGCCCTATATCCTGTATCATCATGAAAAATACGACGGGAGCGGCTACCCCAACGGCCTCGTCGGAACCGAGATTCCGATTGAGGGACGGTTGTTGATGGTGGTCGATACCTATGACGCCATCGTTTCCGACCGGCCGTATCGAAAAGGAGCCCCGCCGGAACGGGCGATTGAAGAACTGGAACTGTACAAGGGGAGTCAGTTCGATCCGGTCATCGTCGATATTCTGGTTGCGGTTTGGAACGAAGGGCGGATCAAGGAACTCGCCATATACGCCGATCGGTCACCCCGGGCGGTGAACGTTTAGGATATAGGCATCGGCACGAACGTCAGCAGGAACAATATAACGGCCGCCCAGCCGATTTTTTTATACCTGCCGTCGAGGGGAATATCCTGCTCCTGCACCGGCGGATGAAACGGCCGCATGAGCAGCGCCAACACCATCCATAGCCACCATCCATTCCACATGAATCCCAATATGAACAGGAAGATGAGGAAGGCGATAGCCAGTTCCTTTTGCCGTCGTGGAAACAGACCATAGATGACGTGGCCGCCGTCGAGTTGCCCCAGGGGCAGGAGATTGAGCATGGTCACCAGAAGGCCGACGTATCCGGCCAGGGCGATCGATGACAGATAGACGGCGCTGTCCGGGGGCAATGAGCCGAAGATGAAAAACTGAACCGCCCGACTCAGGAGGGAGTCTCCAAACGAGAGGGCTTCGCCGGTCGGAATGGGCTGGACGGTGGAGGTCATATATCCCCAGATCAGGGCAATGACAGAGGGGATAGCCCCAGCCAGGGGGCCGGCGGCGCCGATCAGAACCAGGTCGTTGCGGGTGCGGATGGGCGAACGAGTGCGGATGATGGCTCCAAACGTCCCCAGGAAGGTCGGGGCGGGGATGAAATAGGGATAGCTCATCCGGACGCCTCGCGAGTGGCCGGCCACGAAATGCCCCATTTCATGAACCAGCAGGATACACAGCAGGGCCAGGGTGAAGGGCAGGCCGGAGACGAGAAGTTCCGGACGGGAAAGAATGTCGGAGCCATGTTCGCGGAAGGCCGCGGCCAGAAGCACGGTCAGAAAGGTCAGGACGAACAGGAGGGTATTGACCAGCGGCGGATGTCCGATCGACTCCGAGGCGCGGAAGACGGTCAGCCGATACCGCTCGCCGTCCCGCTCCATGCGCACCTGCACGCCGGCAGCCGTCAGGCGGCGATTTAACTCCCGCTTCCAGCCGCGCCGGTGGAGATGGGGATTGCCCCAGAAGGTCACCGATGGTTCCGTCGGCCGCCACAGGGTGACGTCGAAGTAATCGGCCAAAATCTTGTAGGCCACGGCCGCCAGATAATCGATTTCGGTTACGTCAGGCATTCCCGCGTCCTTGCCGCCTATTGCGTCCGGTGTCGCTGCCGGAGTTCATCCCTGATCCCCATGATACGGACAATAAAAAAGGAAGCAAGGCAAAAGCCTTGCTTCCTTCTTGAATATATCGCCGTATCCGATTACGGGCACGGGATCGGGAGAACCCAGCTTCCAACCGGAGCCGGTCCGGCGCAGAACCAGTAGTTGGCCATGTACAACACGTCAGCGTTGTCTACGCCACCGTCGTTGTTAACATCAGCCAAGTGCTGGAACTTCGGACCGTTGCCGCTCGCGTTCACCAGGTTGTACAGAGCGACTACGTCGACGAGATTGGTCGAGCCGTCGCCGTTGATGTCACCCCGGCCGAAGCCGGCAAACTGGTTCACGAGAACCGCGAAATCCGTGAAGAAAGTCGCGTTGTTGATATCCCCGTGGGGGAAGTCGAACATGTAGACGCCGAACGACCAGGTCTCGTTGGCGGCGAAATCGTGACTCACGAAGCTATAGAAGAATTCGCGGTCATCGCTGCCGCTCGCCACGGCGCACGGGAAGTTCGGGTCAACACCCAGCGACCAGGTCTGGCCGGGCTGCGAGGTCATATAGAAGTACATGGAGTCGAGCGTGATTCCATCGTTCCACATAGCCTGTTGCGCGTCCAGAGTCCGGACACCAAGCATCGGATCAACATCCATCGGAATCTTACCCATGCCGGCTACCGTATGGTCGCCCATCGTGACGCCGTAGCACGGGGAACCGTAGGAGATCGAGTGGGCGGCGTCGAATTTCGCGACGTCATACCCGTTGTATGTCCCGTCCAGATCGAAGTCCTGCAGGGCACCGAAATAAACACCAGGCATTGCCCGGCCGTTGCGTTCGGTAACATTGAGCCGATAGATGACGACGTTGTTCAACAACGGTTCGCCCGTCACACCGTACATGAACTGGTCGACGGCCAAACCGATCGTCGAGTCGTTGCTGAATGGGCAGTCCGTAGCGTACCAATCCCAACCGCCGCCGTAGCAGTTCATGTCGAGCAACGAGTCGATGTACCGGGCGGTGCCGATATAACCCTGGATAGGATCATACGTGGCGCCACCGTCGTGGGACATCGCGCCCAACGTCTGCGGGGTGGAGGTCAAGTTAGGCGTGCAGGTGTTGAAGCAGTTGATGTCCGGCAACGTGAGGTTCCAGAGGTTAACCGGATCCGAGGAGCTCCAGCCTTCAAAGTTGAAGGCCATGCGATGCTGGCTCACACCGTACACCAGACCGCCCTGCCAATACCGGGTCGTGTCTTCGTCGAATCTAAACAAGGCCACTTCCTGACTACCGGTTTCGCTCGTGCTCATCACCGGAGCCACGTTCTGATCAGAAGTTCCGAACGCCATCTCGAGGCTGCTTTCAAGGCAACCGCCCAGCACACCGAGTTGGACGGCAGGATTGCCGCCAGGAACGTTCAGGTAGTACTGATCATTGGAGGCGATAGTGACATAGCAGTAGTGCGGTCCGCGAGTGATCAGGGGGCCATTGACGTCGTACGTGATGCTATAGGTGCCGCCATCAGGAACCGCGAAGGTCGGATTGGTGATCGACCACAACCAGGCCGGAGGAGCATACGCGGCCGTGTTGCTGTACGTGTCCTTGGAATATCCGGACTCGTCGAACCGGTCGAGGTCTCTCGGCTGGAGGTGGCGAACCATCGTCGGATAGCTGTTTTCGACCATTTGATCAGCAGCCGCAGCCATGCGCTCGATGCGCGTGGGATTGACGCTGGTCACAACCATGGCGGAGGCCGCTTCATCAGCGGTCAAATCACCGGTCAGGTCGGCGCAGCCATTGTTCATGAAGACGTCATCAAACGTAACGGAGTAATGCAAGGGCGAGAAGAAGGGCACGGCCTGCAATTCATCAGTTTTCAGAATCACAAGACGCGGCCGATCGACCTGCTCGTTCATCACAAAGACATCACCGATACGGTTGGTGAAGACAACGTGCGACGGGTCAATGGAGATACCGCAGGAGCGGTAACTGCCGGTAGAGTAGTATTGATATCCAAACAGAGTCGTGCCATTGTCCGCGTTAACGGCAAAGAAGTTGCCGTAGGTGTTGCCGGCATACAGCACATCGGGTACGAGCGGTTCGCAGGAGAGCGCACCGTCCATATAGGTCGTGCTGGGGTAGAAGCCGTCATAGGTCCACACCAATTTGCCTTTGAGCTTATCGCGGGCAAGCAGGGAGGTTTCAGAGGTCCAGTAGCCGAGGGCATGGAAATAGACGTTACTGGCATCGAGGATCGGACCTTCGTAGCCGTTATACGTCGAAGTCGTGCCCTGCCATCCGCCGGCGGTGGCCCAAACGATCGTGCCGTTCGGAGAGATCCGGTACCGGGCGCCTGACGGGGCCGCATAGCCGGAACCGTCTCCGCCTTCGGTGGAGAAACTGGACATGACATAGAGAGCGCCGTCGTCATCGACAGCGATCGGACCACGGAAGACTTCCTTGGTGAACGTGCCGTCGTCGCCGTCGATGCTGTGACCGGCCAGATCGGCTTCGTTCAACTGCCAGTTAATGGCGCCCGTGGCGGCATCAATAGCGTAGATGCTGCCGTAACCGGTGCCATAAGCGCCGTCGGTGGCCATGTAGATCACGTCCACACCGTTGGACGAGATCGTCTCCGTGCCCACGCCGTTCAGCTGAACGGGGTAACCGGCCAAATTGGCGCCGGTCGCGCAATCGAGGGCCTGGAGTTTTCCGTCTTCCGTCTGGAAGAAGATCGCGTCCGCGCCGTCAATATTCAGAATGACCGAGTTGGTGTACTGAGTATTGCCGGTCAGCGGGGTAGTCGTGATCGTCCGAACCCAGGCGACAGCGCCGGTGTTGACATCGGCCTTGGTGAAGGCCGGGAGGTTGCCGCCGCCGAAATAGACGTAACCGTCTTGCACGGTCACGGAGTTGCGGAAGGTGGCGTTGATGTACGGCAGACCGCTCAGGGTCCACAGCACCGCGCCGGTGTTGACATCATAGACAGCGATGTGATTGTTGAAGCACACGATCACCTTACCGTCATAAATGGTCGGACGGTTGGAGTTCATGCCGTTCACATCGTTGACCCACCACAACGTCGACTGCTTGCAGCGAGCGTCTCCGGTCGAATTGAAGGAGGCGCCGGTGCGGCGGTAGTCGTGCATCGCGGTCGGCCAATCTTCGCCCGGAGTGCAGGTCCGCTCAAGAGGCGGAGTGCAACAGACGTCGATGTCGATGAAGTTATTGGAGGCGCTAAAGGAGGACGTGTTATCGTCCCACCATATCGCCCGGCCGGGCCCACCGCAGGTCCCGTCATCGACGAGAAGTGCAAAGCCGTGAGTGCCATCCGGGGACTGCGACAAGGCGCCGACCCAGATCCGGTCATCGAAGCGGATATTCATCGAAGCAACATCGACTTCGGTCATGGCCGGATAGGCGACATAATCGGCCGGGGTCAGGGTAACCGTCCCCAGCAGAGTGCCGGGAGCGCCCGGCAGACCGTTCCAGGTCAGACCGTCGGAAGCACAAATCTTGACGTCCGTATTTGTCGTGTACAGAGTCGGAACGGACTCCGGGAAGTAGAAGCCGAAGTATATTGTCTCTAAGCGGCATCCAATACCCCACGAATCGTATCCCTCGTAAATACCGGTGCGAATATTACCGGCGCCGTCGGGGGTTCCGTTCGGGACGCTGTTGTATCCCGCAATAAGACAAATGTTCTCAAAGGACATGCAAGTGGAGAATTCATCCTTGCAGAGATCGGCTTTGATGACGAAGTTGACGTCAGCAGACCAATCGTTCAGCATGGTTCCCCACGCGCCGCTGAAGTATTCGGAACTCCGTATTGTCCCGCAAGAGGCGTCGTCCGAAAGACCGTAGGTTAAACCTCCGGTAACGTCATTGGGCGACCATCCGATATGGAAGTCGTCCCGCAGGACGATATTTTCGGCCGACAGGTCGAGCGTGACATAGTCGGGATAGTAAACAATGTCGGCAAAGGCGACGGTCGTCTGATACAACACGTTGGACAGGTCCGGGAACCCGGCGCTGCTGCCCCACACGAAGATATCGACATCGCCGCTTTGATCGCCGGCATCATAGAAGGCCACGCTGACCGTCTTCAGGGTCTCGGGGCCTCCCACGGAGAACCGCATGTTAAAGTAGTCGTCGCCGTAATCATCCGGCAGATTCCAGACGTACCACGGATCGCAGTTGTATTCCCTGGTATAGCATTCGGAATAGGGAATATCAGCCGCGCAGAACTCGGAGGCGATAGTGAAACCATAGTCGGTAGTCCAGGTATACCACCCTCCGAAGGAGGGGATATAGAACGAGTGCCGGCCCGTGGCCGAAGTCGCGTCGTCAGATAGGATCGCCAAGGTATCGCCGTCGCCCGCGGTTGGGCAGTTAACGCCGATGTGGTACTCTTCTCCATTGGAATAGACAAGACCGAACGAGGTCAGGTCGGCAACCGCGTACGCCAAAGAAGTCGGAAGAGAGGCGTAGGGAATGGTCACCGTCGCCCGCAGGGTCCCGGGATCTCCAAAACCATCATCATCCCAGACAAGGATTTCCATGTCGGGTGTACCCACGAAGGCATCGGGGTACACTGCGACATAGGCAT
>JAQVRW010000100.1 GCA_028700875.1 Candidatus Zixiibacteriota bacterium
AACGACCACGCCCAGAACCGCCGCCACGATCCCCAGACCCGGCAGAGCATCGGCCGTGGTGGCCAGCGCGCTGGGGCCGCGATCGGTCTCGGCGTGCAATGTTTCGAGGTCAACGTCCAACAGGCTTTCCAATTCATGCGGCTGGACCGATCCGGTAATAATCAACCGCATGGTGTCGGCCATGAAACTGACCGCTTCGTGGTTTTTCAGGAATGAGGGATACTTGGTGATGACTTCGGATTCCTGCGGCTTCTCGATATGCGTTTCCAGCCCGACCAATCCTTCGCGACGGGCGATATTGAAGATCTCGTATTGCATGACCATCAGGTCCATGAAATCCTTGCGGCTGTATCCGGCCCCCATGCTCCCGGTGATCTGCCGGAAGATATCTATGATAACCGATTTGGGGGTGGCGACGATGAGCCCGCCCAAGGCGGCGCCGCCGATGATGAGAAACTCGGCCGGTTGGAAGAGGACCAGGAGCTTCCCCCCTTCCATAGTGTACCCGCCGATGACGGCCGCGAGGACGACGATGAACCCGACGATGGTAAGCATAGCTGTATTTCTATCCCTTTTTCGGCCCCCGGCCGTTTACCGGGTGCTCAATAACTCTAAATCGGCAAATAAGTTGAGCTGTTTAGCCGGATTGTGGCAAAAAGCCGATTTATCCTGCGTAGGCCGAGTGAAAAGGGGTATATCCGGTCAGATATTGAGAAGGGGTTATTGGGCGTCGGACTTTTGACTTGGCGGTAGCGGCAAAGCGGGTAATGAGTTAGGGATGGTGTAGCATGCCAGACGGTGGGGCGGGTGTTACCCGGGGCCGGTTCCGGTTAAACCGGACCGGCCCCGGCTTGACGGGTCATGAATTACCACTCAATCTCTTTCGGAAAACCCACGCCGTGGCACGGAAGAGTTCCGTCCCAGCAACCCCAGGGTTCATTCATTAACCACGGGCAGTTGTGTGGCCCGCCGGTGCAAGCGGCACTTTGGTAAACCAGGTACGGCAGCGCCCCGCCGCAATCCGGGTAGGAGTCATAGGAACAGTAGTAGCTGTAAAGACATTGATCGGTGCACCCCGGAAGGGCTGCCACCGACCCATGCGTCATGAGTGTGATCCCCGCCGTCAGGCCGAAGACGGCCAGGAACAGGGTCGAAAACAAAGCTGTCTTTTTCACGCTGCATTCTTCCTTCACAAAGTGGTTGTGGTTGTTATGGTTTCCTCTTCCATAGCGCGCATCCGGAAGAGGATTCGCGTTCGGTCGCATAATCCGGCGGTGCCGTCCGGGTTGGACCCCGGGTCATTGCCGGTGCCGCCAAATGGATGGCGTTAATGCAAAAGCGTGATGGCGTCCGCCGGACATTCAAGACGCCGGCCCGGATAAACCGGGCCGGCGAACGTAAAGAAACCGAAGACTACGGCCAAATCGGGCCAAATAACTCGATAATGCAGGGTGGTACTCCGTCCCAGCAGCCGATGGGTTCGTTTCTGAGGAAGGGGCAATTGAGCGGCCCGCCGGCGCATTTGGAAGTCCTATAAACCACGTACCCCGTTTCGCCGCATGCCGGGTAAGTGTCATAGGAGCAGTAATCGTCGTAGAGGCACTGATAGGCGCATTGAACGATGGCCTCGGCCGGCTGGTACGTCATCAGCGTGATCCCCATCGTCAGGCCGAAAACGGCCAGAAACAGGGTCGAAAACAAAGCTGTCTTCTTCATGCTTCATTCCTCCATGAAAACAGTTATTGGTTGTTATGGTCTCCTCTCCCTTAGCGCGCATCCGGAAGAGGATTTGCATTCGGTCGCATAGTCTCCGCCGTGGTCCGGGTCCGATTGCAAATCGTCGGTATCATCCGAACGGCGGCGCAAATGTAAAGGTTCGCACGTATCCGTTGGTGTCCGCACTACGGCCGGCCCGGAAGAACCGGGCCGGCGAACGTCAGGAGATGGCCAGATTACTCAAGGAATAAAAACCGGGAACGGTCGCCAGATACATGGCGGGGTTCCGTTCCAACAACCGACAGGTTCACTCCTGAGGAAGGGGCAATCGAGCGGCCCACCTGCGCACGTGGAAGTCCGATAAACCACGTAGGGACGTGGGGCGTAGCATTCCGAGTATGTGTCATAGGAGCAGTAATCGTTGTAGAGACATTGATATTCACATTCATCGATGGCCGCGGCCGGTTCGTAGGTCATGAATGTGATCCCCAGTGTCAGGCCGAAAACGGCCAGAAACAGGGTCGAAAACAAGGCTGTCTTCTTCATGCTTCGTTCCTCCATGAAAGCGGTTATTGGTTGCTATGGTTTCCTCATCCTTAGCGCGCGGTCGGAAGAGGGTTTACATTCGGTCGCATAGTCTCCGTCGTGGTCCGGGTTTGACTGCAAATCATCGTCGGTGTTGCCCGAACGGCGGCGCAAATGTAAAGGTTCGTACGAATCCGTTGGTGTCCGCTTCACGGCCGGCCCGGAAGAACCGGGCCGGCCGTAACGTCGATGTTCTCTGTCTAAAAGGGGTCTCCGTCGCAGCATCCCACGAACGCGTCGGGGCAGGGATCGTTGGGATATCCCAAACACACCCCTTCGGTTCTGTACAAATAGTAGGGTCTGATCGGGTTTGTACACGAGGGACCGGTGTCGGTCGAACAATACAAACGATAGATGCAGGTGCCTCGGCAGTAATCGGGGCCGGCTTCGGCCGGACCGGCGCCGAAAAGGACGATGCCGAGACCGACGGCAAAACCGATCACAAACAATGGCGTCAGGAAAACCAGTTTCTTCATGACTAATTCCTCCTTGAATTGGTTTGAGATTATGGTATCCCTTCTTCAGCGCGCAGGAAGAGGTCAATACGACGTCATTACAGATATTTGTCGAAAAATTTGTTGTCCAGTTGATAGACAAAGGAACTGGCGATAAAGGTGATGGCATTGTCGCCGCCGACGCCCAGTATCGAGGGGAACGAACTGATGCCGCAAGCGTCATCGAGCGCGGCCACGTCGCAAAAGTACACCGGATACTCGTCGGCGAAGGCGGTCAGCTCCTCCATGTCGCGTTTTTCGCGCGAACCGACGGCCAGCAGGACCATTTGCCGCCCGCGGCTGTCGCCGCCGATATTATCCCTTTGCCATTGGGTCAGGAGCTTCTTGCAGGGCCCGCAACCGGGCATGACCACGGCGATTATGGTCTTCTTGCCCCGGGTGATATCGCGAAGCGTGAAATCGCGGCCGTCCAGGGAAGTGACGGCCATATCGGGAAGCTGTTCGCTGACTTTCAGCAGGGTTTGGTTGGGAAGATTCTTCGGCGTCAATTCTCCGGTGCGGCCGCCCTGAACGGCCAACCCGGTCCGAATTCCCAGAAAGATGGCCAAAAACAGGACTACCCCCGACAGCAGTACATACATGACACCTGTCCGAAACGATAGGTGACCGGTCGGCATAATGACCTCCATGTCCTTAATCTGTGTTGTCGTTATGGCGAGGGAAGAATACGTGTGCCCGCGTTATCAATGGTGATATCCCTCTACCGGACATATAGTACAACACGAGCCGAATGATGTCAAGCGGATATGATATAGATTATCAAATTTTTGGACAAGAATCCGCTCTCCGCGAACAGGCTCGCCCGCAGCCGCTCCTTCGCATCCGCGCACGCGCGGGCGGAATGAATCTCGTCGTCGGAACCGGGTGACAGGTGATAATCAATCCGCCCGATGTCGGCGGGATGCAGCGCGTTTCGGGGAAATAAAATTGATTGACTTCCCAAGCGGTGAATTTTACCTTTACTACCTTGCGTGATATAAGGAAAAGGTAGGTAGGGACGATGAAATATACGCCGGTTAAAGCCGCTCATGGCGCCACGTTGAGCTGCAAAGGTTGGCACCAGGAGGCAGCCTTGCGGATGCTCAATAATAATCTTGATCCCGAGGTGGCCGAGGACTCCAAAAATCTTATCATCTATGGCGGTTCCGGCAAGGCCGCCCGCAATTGGCCCTGCTATTATGCCATCGTGGACGCCCTGAAATCGCTGGAAAACGATGAGACGCTTCTGGTTCAGTCGGGGAAGCCGGTCGGTATTTTTAGAACCCACGAATACGCGCCCCGCGTGCTTATCGCCAACAGCAACCTGGTGCCTCATTGGGCGACTTGGGAGAAATTCCGGCAACTGGATAAAATGGGGCTGACCATGTACGGCCAGATGACCGCCGGAAGCTGGATCTATATCGGGACCCAGGGGATCATTCAGGGGACGTACGAAACCTTCGCCTCGGTCGGTCGGCAGCATTTCGGCGGCGACTTGTCCGGGCGGTGGATACTGACCGGCGGCATGGGCGGGATGAGTGGCGCCCAGCCTTTGGCCGGGACCATGAGCGGCGCCTCAATTCTGGTCGTGGAAGTCGATGAAGCCCGGATCAACCGGCGGGTCAAGATGGGGTTCTGCGACACCAAGGTGAAGACCCTGGATAAAGCGTTGAAGATGATGAAGGAACACACGACCGCTCGGAAACCTATTTCGGTCGGGCTGGTGGGCAACTGCGCCGAAATCTTTCCCGAGATTTTCCGGCGCGGCATGATTCCCGATATCGTCACCGATCAAACCTCGGCCCATGACGAATTGAACGGCTATGTTCCCGAAGGGCTGACCATCGCCGAGGCGATCAAACTGCGCAAGACCAATCCCACCGACTATATCGCCCGATCGTATACTTCGATGGTGCGGCATTGCGAAGCGATGCTTCGTTTTCAGAAGGCCGGGTCGATCGTTTTCGACTACGGCAATAATCTCCGCGGACAGGCCAAGAAGGGCGGCCTGAAAAACGCCTTCGATTATCCCGGATTCGTCCCGGCCTATATCCGGCCGCTGTTTTGCGAAGGGAAAGGCCCCTTCCGGTGGGTGGCCCTGTCGGGAGACCCCAAGGATATCGCCGTGACCGACAAGGTCATTCTCAGCGAATTTGCTCACAATGAATCGCTGGTGCGCTGGATAAAACTGGCCCAGGAGAAGGTACCGTTCCAGGGATTGCCGGCGCGCATCTGCTGGCTGGGATACGGCGAACGAGCGCATTTCGGCGAAATCATCAATAACCTCGTGAAATCCGGCAAGATTTCCGCCCCCATCGTTATCGGCCGCGACCATCTGGACTGCGGTTCGGTGGCCAGTCCCTATCGGGAAACCGAGGCGATGCTGGACGGGTCGGACGCCATTGCCGATTGGCCGCTCCTGAACGGTCTTCTGTCCGCGTCCTCCGGAGCCAGTTGGGTGTCGATCCATCACGGTGGCGGGGTCGGCATCGGCAACGCCATCCATGCCGGCCTGGTGATCGTCGCCGACGGCACCAAGGAAATGAAAGTCCGTATCGAACGGGTGTTGACCAACGACCCGGGGATTGGGGTCGTCCGTCATGCCGATGCCGGTTACAAAGAAGCGCGGCAGTTTGCCGAGGAGCATCACATCAAAATTCCGATGCCGAAATAGTCTCATGGCACGCATGCAGAAAAAGACGACCATGCTGATAAAAAATATCGGCCAACTGGTGACCATGCAGGGTTCGGTTCCGCGCCGGGGCCGGTTCATGAACGAAATCGGGTTGATAACCAACGGCGCCGTGGCCGTGGCCGGCGATGAAATCCTGGCCGTGGGCAAATCCGATGATATCGTTGGGCGCGTGGAGCTGGCCGAAAACTGCGACGTCATCTCCGCCGAAAACCACGTGGTCACACCGGGTTTTATCGATCCCCATACCCATCCGGTTTTCGTCGGCACCCGCGAAGCCGAATTCGAGATGCGCCTGGCGGGAAAAAGCTATATGGAAATCGCCCAGGCCGGCGGCGGCATCCGCTCCACGGTTCGTCAGGTCCGCGAAGCCACGGGCGAGGAGTTGTATGCGACCTCGCGCAAGACGGTCGCCGCCCTTCTGGCCCACGGCGTGACCAGCATCGAAGCCAAATCCGGTTATGGTCTTTCCACGGAAGCGGAACTGAAATCGCTGGAGGTCATCCGGCGTCTCAACGAACTGGAGCCGGTTGACCTGTATCCGACGTTTTTGGGGGCGCATGAAGTCCCCGATGAGTATCGCGACCACCACAAAGAGTATGTCGAGCTGGTGATCAATGAAATGATTCCGGCGGTGGCGGCCAAGAAACTGGCCCTCTTCTGTGATGTGTTTTGCGAGGATGGGGTTTTCACCGTCGAGGAAAGCCGGGCGATTTTGACCGCCGCCCGCAAGGCGGGGATGCAGTTGAAATTGCATGCCGATGAGTTGAAATCCACCGGCGGGGCGGAACTGGCGGCGGAGATGGGCGCGATTTCGGCCGATCACCTGATGTTCATATCCGATAAAGGGATCGAGATGCTGGCGGCGTCCCAGACGGCCGCCGTCCTGCTTCCGGGGACCTCGTTTGCGCTGGGCCTGGATAAAACCGCCCCGGCGCGGACAATGATCGAAAAAGGCGTTATTGTGGCCCTGGCCACCGATTGCAACCCGGGGTCATCCATGACCGAATCGCTGGCCATGATCATCACGCTGGCGGCGCTCAAGCTCAAGATGACCGCGGCCGAGGCATTGTCGGCGGTGACGGTCAATGCCGCCTGCGCGATCGGCCAGGGGGAGCGCCTGGGGCGTCTCGAATCCGGCCTTCCGGCCGATATCGCCATCTGGGACATGCGGGATTACCGGGAGTTGCCGTATCACTATGGTGTGAACCTGGTGGAAACGGTCATCAAGAACGGCAAAGTGGTGGTTACCCGATGAGGAATACGGCGCTGGGAATACTCCTCGTGCTGACAATGACCTCGGGCGGTTGCGGCGTCTATTCGTTTTCGGGCGCCGGCAAGGCGCCGTTTTCATCGATCGCGGTCGTCCAGTTCGATAACAAGACTCCGGAGTATCAGCTGGCCGACCGTTTGACCGACGCCGTCGTAGATGCTTTCATCCGGGACAACACCGTGCCGGTAAAAGATATGAGCCGGGCCGAAGCCGTTTTAAACGGCTCCGTGAACGGCTACCGACGCGACCCATACACTTACGACCAGGCGGACGTGGTCAAAGAGTATGTGGTCAAGGTGACCATTCATGTGAAAGTGGTCAAAAACGGATCCGAGGACGTTTATTGGGAAGAGGATTTTTTCGCCCAGGGGATTTATGACGCCAACACCGAAACCGAAGATATTGGGCAAACCCGGGCGATAGAGCTGTTGACGTCGACCATTCTCGACCGTACGACCAAAAGTTGGTAGGCCGGCCCGGGTCACGGCCCGGACCGACAAGAAGGAGAATGCAGATGATAGGATTCGCAACCCGCGGCCCCGGCGGAAAGGCCTTGGCGGTCTTTCTCCTTCTGGGCGGGTGCCTGATGATTTTTGCCGCCGGTGTCGGCGGCAAGCAGATCAACGATAAGGCCGGGACGACCGGTTTCGCCTTCCTCAAGCTCGGCGTCGGCTCCAAGGCGGTCGCCATGGGCGGCGCATACACCGGCTTGGCCGATGATCCGGCCACGATGTATTATAATCCGGCGGGAACGATCAATGTCCCCGGGCGGCAGTTTTTGGCCGCCTATCATAACTATGTCATGGATATTCAATCCGGTTTCGTGGCCGCGACGTTCCCCTTCATGAAAACGCGGAAAATCGGGTTTTTCGCCGATTATCTGAACTTCGGCGATTTCACCGAGACCGATCAATACGGCGTTCCCACCGGCGATTTCTCCGGGGGAGACATCCTTCTCGGCGCCAACATCTCGGCCAATGTGATTCCGGAATTGGCCGCCGGAGTGAATGTCAAATTTATAAGCGAAACCGCCGCCGGATACTCCTCCGAGGCGCTGGCTTTCGATCTGGGATTGTTTTACCGCCACAAAGACTCGCTGACCACCGCCGGACTTTCCGTGTATAACATCGGCGGTGTGTTGTCGGGTTTTTCTGAGGGTTCGGTCGGGGAGCACAAGGACAAACTGCCGATGGGCGTGCGGGCCGGTTTGGCGCATTCGCTTCGGGAACTGCCGCTGGTGGCGGCGCTGGATATCGTGCTGCCGAACGACAACGACCTGTATATCAACGCCGGGTTGGAGTTGTACAAATTCAAACCGCTGTATATCCGGGCCGGATACAGCACTTTCGGCGAAAACTACAAGACCGGATCCGGATCGGAAACCTTTGGCGGTTTCTCGGCGGGATTTGGTTTGGACTATAAAGTATATCATATTTCGTACGCGTTCATGCCATACCTCGACCTCGGTTCCAGTCACCGGGTCACAGTTTCGGGGGGATTCTAATATGCGGCGAATCATGGGTGTGATGCTCATCATTATGCTGGCGATGGTCGCGGGATGCGCCTCCGACAAATTCGCCGAACCCGACCCTCAGCAGGCGGTCGTTAAGTTTCTGCGGGCGGTGGAGCAGGGCAAACGCACGGATCTGGCCCATTATCTCGATTTCCCGGCCTTTATCGGGCGGAGCGACCGCGATATAACGTTGTCGGACACGATCCGCACGTTTGCCAATCCCGAACAGATTCTGGATGATTTTTCCAAAGGGGGCTTGACCTACACGCGCTGGATGGGAATGCAGCGGGTGGTGGGCAAAGGGGAGATCATGGGGGATTCCGCGCTGGTTGAGGTGTCGTTCGTGAGCAAGGAGAGCGGCACGCAGTATTACAACAAGTGGGGCTTGCGCCGTTACGGCGACATGTGGAAGATTTATAGTTTCGGCGTGCTGCGGCCGGAAGAGGAATAGGGCGGATTATCTCGGGCCCACGCATCGGTCAGCCCCTACGAGCCAACATCGGGATAACTTCGCAGGAAATCCGGGCATAAAAAAAGAAGTTTGTCGGTGCAAGGCTCGCGGGGACAGAGGGGGGGGCCCCGAAAAGTCTCGCAGGGGTGCGACAAACTTCCGACCATAATATAATCGGCTACTCGATTCTTGTCAAGTCCTCTTAAAAATCCCGACCATCGACCGATGTCCTCTCCGGCGGGCAAAAAAAATGCCCGTCGAAAGACGGGCATTTCTTGGAGTCGGGCGGTCGGTTTATTGGACGACCAGGTAGAACGGCTTGTAGCCGTAATGCGTTATGCCGGAATTATTTCCGAAGGCGACGTTGATCAGCACTGAGTCGGGCGAGGCTGAGGTGAGGTCGACATCATTCAGATCGGTCGTAGTCAGTTTGCGGCAGAAAACCACCGTCCAACTGGTGCCATCGTGAGCGGCCATGGCGCGGACGTCCCAGCGGGAGCCGTTGGCGTAAGTCAGGTTTTGCATGTAATACCCTGGGATAAACCGGCCAACGGGCGGATTGAGCGTGGAATCTATCCACTGTGGGCCAGCGACAT
>JAQVRW010000101.1 GCA_028700875.1 Candidatus Zixiibacteriota bacterium
CGCGCCGATCTTGCGGATGACATACGGCCCGATGCAGGCCGGAACGACGCCGATCTTGACCTCGGAGAATGAAAACTTGGCCGATTCCGCCGCCACCGCTATATCGCAAACCGCGACAAACCCCGTGCCGCCCCCGATCGCGGCGCCGTTGATCCGCCCGATGACCGGCAGGGGGAGCGTATAGATGAGATAGAACAGGTCGGCCAGGGCAAGAGCCTCTTCGAGATTTTTCTCGAAACTGTACTCTTTTACCCGCCGCATCCAGTTCAGGTCGGCCCCGGCGCAGAATGATTTCCCTTCGCCGGTCAGCACCACCACCCGCAGGGATTTATCCGCCTTCAAAGCCGTAAACAAGTCGGTCATCTCGAAAATGAGGGTATCGTTGAAGGCATTGTGAATCTCGGGACGGCAGAAACTGACCCGCGCCACCGGGCCGTCTTTGATACAGGCGACAGTCGTATATTTATTATCCATCGTTTTTACATCCTGAAGACGCCGAAATTGTGATCCGGTATCGGCCGGTTGAGCGAGGCGGCGATCCCCAGTGCCAGCGCCTGACGAGTTTCGGTCATGTCGATGATGCCGTCATCCCACAACCGGGCGGTGGCGAAATACGGGGAGGATTCATATTCGTACTGGTCCAAAATCGGCTGTTTGATTTTCATGATGTCTTCGTCGGTCAGCTTGACCCCCTGCCGGGCCATCTGGGCTACCTTGACGTCGGCCAGCACTCCGGCGGCCTGTTCGCCGCCCATGACCGAAATCTTGGCCATCGGCCACATCCACATCAGGCGCGGTTCATATCCTCGGCCGCACATGGCATAGTTCCCGGCGCCATATGAGCCGCCGATCACGACCGTGAACTTGGGGACCAGCGCATTGGCCACCGCATGGACGAACTTGGCGCCGTCGCGGGCGATCCCGCCATGCTCATACTGCTTGCCGACGATAAACCCGGTGATGTTTTGCAGGAACACCAACGGAATCTTGCGCAAGCAACACAACTCGATAAAATGCGCGCCCTTGAGCGACGATTCGCTGAAAAGGATGCCGTTGTTGCCGATGATCCCGACCGGATACCCCATGATCCGGGCAAACCCGGTAACCAGCGTCATCCCGTACAATTCTTTGAACTCTTGGAATCGCGAGCCATCGACCAACCGGGCGATCACCTCGCGGACATCATACGGCCGTCGAATATCATTGGGAACGACTCCGAAAAGCTCTTCGGGGTCGTAATACGGTTCTTCCGGTTCGGAGATATCGAGGGGATATTTATGCGGCCGTTCCAGGTTCTCCACGATATTGCGGGTGATCGATATGGCGTGCTCGTCGTTCTGGGCATAATGGTCGGCTACGCCCGATATCCGGCAGTGGACGTCGGCGCCGCCCAGATCCTCGGCCGAGACTTCCTCGCCGGTGGCGGCCTTGACCAACGGCGGTCCGCCGATGAAAATCGTTCCCTGCTTGCGGACGATGACGGCCTCATCCGACATGGCCGGTACATAGGCCCCGCCCGCCGTGCAGGAGCCCATCACGACCGCGATCTGCGGCACGCGCAAAGCCGACATCCGGGCCTGATTGAAAAAGATGTGCCCGAAATGCTCCTTGTCGGCGAACACCCCGGCCTGCATCGGGAGGAATATCCCCCCGGAGTCCACTAGGTAGATGCAGGGAAGGTTGTTTTCCATGGCGACATCCTGGGCGCGGATATGCTTCTTGATCGTTTCGGGAACATAGGTGCCCCCTTTGACTGTGGCGTCGTTGACGACGATCATCACCTCGCGGCCATGGACGATCCCGATGCCGGTGATCATTCCCGCCGCGGGCATTTCATTATCATACAGATCATATGCCGCCAGGGGAGACAGCTCCAAAAATGGCGTGTTCTTGTCCAGCAGGCGTTCCAGCCGTTCCCTGGGCAGAAGCTTTTTCCGGTCGGTATGCAGCTTGCGCGCCTTTTCGGGGCCGCCCAGCTTGACGACTTCCAACCGTTCCTTGAATTTCCGGGATGCTTCCCGATTCAGACGATCGTTTTCTTTGAAATCTGCTGACTTGGTGTCGATCTTGGATTCGATTCTAAACATGGCCACCTGTCACCGTTGTTATATGTCCCTGCGCTCTAGTATAGTCGATGCCGTGACAACGCCGTCCCCGATAAAAATACGGACGTCTGCATTTGACGACAATGTCTGTCGCGTATAGGCAAAAATCAGGGGCCTTCGTTGGAAGGCCCCTGATCGTTTAGTACCATTTCGGCACGAACTTGTGGGCGTAGCTGAGCACGCCGTGATGATCGTGCGATTGGACCTTGCGGAATTCCAGCCGAACCTTCATGCCGATCTTGAGTTTGTCCACGTCGCAGTCGACAATCTGACCCATCATCTGCAGGCCGTCATCGAATTTGACGATCCCGATAGCATAGGGCGCCATGTCGGAATACTGCTGCGCGGCCACGCGGATGACCGTGAAGGTTACCACGGTCGCCTCATCCGGGAGGACGTAGGTCTCGAACTTGCGGCCGCCGCATTCGGCGCAGATCAAACGAGGCGGGAAATACCGCTTCCCGCATTTCTTGCAGATGGCCGCTTCCCGACGATACCGCTGAGGAAATTCACGCCATATTCTTGCTGGAAACATCAGACCACCTCCATGATATGCACTACCCCGGATGCGCCGGAACCGCCCATGTTCTGGGTCATGCCGACCCGGGCCTTTTTGACCTGACGGCCGTTTTCGGCCGTGCCGCGCAACTGCTTGACGATCTCGACGACCTGGCCGATGCCGGTCGCGCCGACCGGATGACCCTTGGATTTCAATCCGCCGGAGGTGTTAACCGGGAGCTTGCCGTTCAGCGCGGTCAATCCTTCGGCCGCCGCCTTGACGCCGGTCCCGGGTTTGAAGAATCCCAACGCCTCGGTGACCAGCGCCTCGGCGATGGAGAAGCAGTCGTGCACTTCGACCAGATCGATATCTTCCGGTTTCTTGCCGGCCATTTCATACGCTTTCTTGCCGGCCAGTTCGGTCGATTTCAACCAGATCATGTTGTCGCGTTGATGGAGCGAGATCGTATCGGTTGCCAAACCGGAACCAATGACCTTGATAATCGGTTTCTTGAGCTTCTTGGCGATATCGACCGTCGTCAGGATCACCGCGGCGCCGCCGTCGGTGATCGGCGAGCAGTCGAGAATATGCAACGGATCGGCCACCAGCACGCCGTTTTCGACGTCCTCGATTTTGATCGGGAACGGATATTGGGCGTAGGGATTCTTGGCCCCGTTCTGATGGCTCTTGAACGGAATCGCCGACAGTTCGCGGCGGGTGACTTTGTATTTCTGCATGTATATCCGGGCCATCATGGCGTAGAGACCGGGGAAGGTCACACCGTTAAAAACCTCATATTCCTGATCGGCGGCGGTGGCCAGCGCATAGGTCGCGCCGTCGCCGGAAACGTCCGTCATCTTCTCCACGCCGCCGGCCATGACGATATCGGACATGCCCGAGGCGACCTCGATGAAGGCTTGACGGAAGGCCAGACCGCCGGAGGCGCAGGCCGATTCCACCCGCCCGGCGGCGATATGCTTCTGGCCGAGATAATCGGCCATGATCGCGCCGATATGCTCCTGGCCGACGAACAATCCGCCGGACATGCATCCGACCAGCAGGGAGTCGATATGGTCCACGCCGGCGTCGTCGATCGCGTTCAACCCGGCTTCGGTAAATATATCGCGGAACGACTTCTCCCAGAGTTCGCCCCACTTCATGATACCAATGCCGACTACGGCTACATCTCTCATCTCCGTACCTCCTACTTGTTCTTCAAGATTTTGTGGCGGTACTTGGCGTAGGTACCGTAATCGACATAGATCAAATTCTCATCCAACAGCTTCGTCGTGTGGACGGCCAGGTCGCGCACCTCGTTGATCCGGTCAGTCACCCGCCAGACGAACGCATCCGACCCGGCCCCGGAGCCATAGGACACCATCAGAATCAGATCCCCCGGCTTGGCGATATCCAGGGTCGCGGTCAAACCCATCGGGGACGCCCCGGAATAGGTGTTCCCCAGACGCGGGGAGAGCCATCCCGGTTCGATCTGCTCTTTCTTGAACCCGAGCATTTCGCCGACCCGCAGAGGGAACTTGCCGTTGGGCTGGTGGAAGACGACGTAGTCGAAGTCCTTCGCCGTCATCTTTGCTTTCTTCATGATCGCGTTGGCCGCCCCGGTGACCGTGCGGAAATAGGCCGGTTCGCCGGTGAATCGGCCGCCGTGCTGCGGATAAAACTCATGTTCGCGGCGCCAGAAATCCGGGGTATCGGTCATGAAGGAATGCGTATGCAGAACCTCGGCAATCACGTCCTTGGTGCCCATGATAAACGCCGCCGCGCCGGCCGACGCGCTGTATTCGAGCGCATCGCCGGGAGCACCCTGTGATGTGTCGCCGCCGACCGCCAGCGCGTACTTGACGTAGCCCGACTTGACCAGACCAAGGCAAACGAACATCGCCTCCGACCCGGCCTTGCAGGCGAACTCGAAATCGGCGCAATGGCAATCCGGGACCGCCCCGATCGCTTCGGCCACGGTCGTGCCGGAGGGTTTGACCGCGTACGGATGCGATTCGGAGCCGACATAGACCGCCCCGATATCCTTGGGATTGATTTGCGCCCGTCGCAGGGCGTTGCGGGTCGCCTCGACCGAAAGGGTAATCGTGTCGACATCCGGTGTCGGCACCGATTTTTCGCGAAGCAACAGGCCCTTCTTGTAGCTGGGAGCGTCCGCGCCCCAGACCTTGGCGATTTCCTCGACTTTGATCCGGTGGCGGGGTATATGCGCCCCATATCCAACAATACCAACCATGCGGGTACCTCGCTAGATTTATGGGTGTTGTCAAACAGCTTTTGTTTCCGATATCAATGCAAGGCCACTATTATACAACTCGGGATGTGAAAAGGCAAGCCCCGGCCCGGCAAATCTTATGACATTCGTCAAACGGTCGGGAGAGGGTCGCATCCGATAATTGCCTATGTTTCAAGCCGTTGAAGCGGTTATCGGAGGCGACTATCCCCAAAGGTGGCTGCCATTTGGTCGTTGGACCGCGCCATCGCCAAACCGCGGATTTGTCCATCCATCCGTATGGCCGCTTGAATTCAATGTCCTGCCAATGCTCGACGTGCGAAAGGAACGCCAAGTGTTTGAACGGGTGAATTAACCTGTTCATTATTATGAACAACCATTAATATTCTGAAGCGACTCGTTCACGATAGGGTGGAATGTGGATTGCGACAAGTTGTTAGCCGGACTCTGGCCTTGGCATATGCCGGTGAATAGAACGTAAATTCAATTCGTCAGTGCGGAAGACAGAAATGACTTGACAAAAAATGGCCAGAATGGTATGATTTTTATGCGGGACCAGACATCTTCGATATTCCACCGCCATAAGTTTATTTGAATTTTAATCAAACGAAGCCGTCGTGTGCGGGCAAACCAGTGCTGTATGCTTTTCTTCCGCTGCGGGCTTTACATAATACGGTTTGGATTACACCGGGATAACCCGCCGGCGGGCGCCATGCGGCTTCAAACCCGGCGTGACCCGGCCGACCACCGGGCTCAGCCGTAACATGAAGAGAGGAGTCCACAATGCCAACCCGTAAGGGAGTTTTTCAATTGATGCTCCTGCTTTTGATATCGGCTAGTTACCTGCCGATGGGAGCGGTAGAATTCAAAAACGTTACAATCACGAAATTGGCCAATAACTCGGGCAATGAGACATATAATCATTCGCCTCATCATGAATTCAGGAGCGTGGTTGAATTCGTTGATGGCCCGGCTGATTGCGATGCCATCGGACGTTATAGTTCGATTCTAACGGCCGATGTTTCTGCTGTGGGGAACGATTTCATATGGGAGAGAACGTCCGCCTATCGCATTGCCTTTGACGTTGACGCGTTAGCGGGTGAATCATGGGATATACATGTCGAGACTTGGAAAAAGGCGGGTTTGACAATCATTGACGATAACGGCAGAAAAGGCTGGGCATATCTTTACGGCACGATCGGTACGATTAGCAATAACCTTTCAATGGACCCACCTCCCAGTTCCATTAGCCTGCCAAGTATATGGGATGCCAATAATGATGCTGATCCCGATAAGCCTGCTTATGCTGATGCTTGGGAAGAAAGTACCGGGAGATTATATGGCGTTGGGCCGGTAGTGAATGCCTATATGGATTTTGTTTGGAGTTCCAAGGTCAGATCAGATTTTGGTACCGTTGAAGGCGGGGACGAGGCATCCGTTCAAATGGGGCAAGTAGGAGCGCTTGATGACGTTTCATCGGACGATTACCCGGGTTACAACGGCCGTACTTTGGCCAATGACGGCCACTTCGTCAGATTAGTCCTTGAAGGCGGTGATTTTCAGTGTATAATTGAGGGGGGGAAATTGATATATGATTGGGTTTTGGGTCCCCCATGTACATACCAGGCATGGGGAAGGGTGGAAGGATGCTTGGGGGATAATTTCAAAATAACTGTCAAATTTATAAATAGGTATACACAGGCGGTAATATGCAGCCAGGAAATTAATGTGACCGACGGGACCCGCCAATGGTTTGTATCGTGCGAGGGTGACTGCACCTTCGATTTTGATATCAAATGTGAAGTGGAAAATGAGGAGGGCAAATGCATTTCTCTTTTTGACGCCGCCGATGTCCAACATGACATCATTTGTAGTGCATTCGCCTTAATGGGTATTGGCAAGGTACATAGCGTACCGCAAGGACATTCGGTGAATGTGCCGATTACCATTAGCGGCGGTACGCCGGTAATGGGAGGATTTGATTTCCTGATCGCATATGATGCATCCGCACTGGTATTCTATGAAGCCAAATCGGGGGATTTACTCGATTCGTGTGATTGGGAATACTTCACGTACCGGTACGGCGCCGATGGTAATTGCGGCGACGCCTGCCCGTCCGGATTGCTGCGGCTGGTTGCTCTCGCGGAAACAAACAATGGGCCGTATCATCCTTCCTGTTACGGTCCTCCGGATACGAGTTCCCACGAATTGGCCGAGATGATCTTCCATGTCACGAATGATCGTACTTACGAATGTCAGTTTTCGCCCATCTCTTTTTTCTGGGCCGATTGCGGGGATAACTCGGTATCATCGGTTGACGGTAATATTTTGGCAATCGATCAGGGGGTCTACGGTTTTGAAGGAAATACCATTTGGGATGAGGGAAACGACGGGGATTACCCCGAAGAAAACCGTATACCGTTTATCGGGGCACCCGACAACTGTCTGAATCAGGACCCAAACAAGCCGTCATTATTGCGATTCCTCAACTTTAAGAACGGTGGAGTTGATATAGTCTGCGCGGATTCCATCGACGCCCGGGGCGATATCAACTGCAACGGCTTAGCCAACGAAATCGCCGATGCGGTCATGTTTACCAACTACTTCATCATGGGTCACAGCGCGTTCGAAGATCATGTCGAGGCGTCCATCGCCGCTTCCGACGTCAACGCTGACGGTACTGCCCTGTCGGTGGCCGATCTCGTGTACCTCATTCGAATCATTACCGGCGACGCCTTGCCGTATCAGAAACCGCTTCCCGATGCGGTCGCGGCTTCGGTCAACGCCTTGGTAAACCATTCCGCGGTCGGCGTTTCCACGACCTCGGCGACGGAAATCGGCGCAGGTTATTTCGTTTTCGAGTATTCCGGCCTTGAGATTGGGCAACCGCAACTGATCAACGGCGCCTCGGCCATGTCGCTGAAATACGGCAATGAAAACGGGATGCTCAAAGTCCTCGTCTATAGCCTGGAGAAAGGCGTGACCATCCCGGCCGGGGTCGAGAATGTATTCGTCATCCCGATTCACGGAGAGGGTTCCATCAGGCTGACGGCTGTCCAGCTGTCCGATTATCAAGGCAATCCGTTGACAATCAAGAATGAGGTTGAACCGGTTCTGCCGAAAGCCTTCGCTTTGCATCAGAACTATCCCAACCCGTTTAATGCCGGCACGGTCATTGCCTACGAACTGCCGGAGGCAAGCGAAGTGAAGATCGAAATCATCAACGTGCTCGGTCAGACGGTGGTGACTGTCCTCGACGGGCGGGAATCGGCCGGCATCCATACTATCCAGTGGAATGGGACCGACAACCACGGCACGCCGGTCGCCAGTGGCATCTATGTCTATCGGATGACGGCAGGCATGTTTTTGACGGAAAGGAAAATGGTCCTACTGAAGTAACAGCGGCCGCCGTTGGGAATCTTCCCGGCGTCGTATGCAAGTCATCAGATAAAGAGAAAACCGGGACGGCTGCGAAGCCGTCCCGGTCAACAGTTTAAGTCCTTCCGCGAGCAAACAAATCCATTCTATCCAGACTATCGAGTCCCTTGTTTCCCATGCAAACTATGGCCGAATTCGGACGTAATTCTGGGTAAAGCGAATGGAAACCGGGGAATCGCAATATGAATAAAACGTTGTCAGCCGATGAACTGCGGAAGATGGATGCGTACTGGCGGGCGGCCAACTACCTGTCGGTCGGCCAGATCTACCTGCTCGACAATCCGTTGCTGAAAGAACCATTGACCTTGGCGCATGTCAAACCGCGCTTGTTGGGACACTGGGGCACCACGCCGGGTTTGAACTTCATCTATGTCCATCTCAACCGGATTATCAAGAAGTACGACCTGAACATGATCTACATCATCGGGCCGGGTCACGGCGGGCCGGGAATAGTGGCCAATACCTATCTGGAAGGAACCTACAGCGAACTGTATCCGGAGATATCGCAGGATGAAGGGGGCCTGAAACGGTTGTTTACCCAGTTTTCTTTCCCCGGCGGGATTCCCAGCCATGTCGCCCCGGAGACGCCCGGATCGATTCATGAAGGGGGAGAGTTGGGATACTCGTTGTCCCATGCCTACGGCGCGGCGTTCGACAACCCCGATCTGCTGGTCGCCTGCGTGATCGGCGATGGAGAAGCCGAAACTGGTCCGCTGGCCGCCGGGTGGCAGGGGAACAAATTCCTGAACCCGGCGCGGGACGGCGCGGTCATTCCCATTCTTCATCTCAACGGATACAAAATCGCCAATCCGACCGTATTTGGCCGGATCAGTTACGAGGAAGTCGAGCAACTTTCCCGGGGGCACGGCTACAATCCGCATCTCGTGGAAGGCTCCAAGCCGGACGAGGTTCATCAAATGATGGCCGGGACGCTCGATGCCGTTA
>JAQVRW010000102.1 GCA_028700875.1 Candidatus Zixiibacteriota bacterium
GCTTCACCCATCCCCATGGCCTTGGCCCCGACACCAACCCGGAGAAATCCGGCCGTCGAGAGACTGCTCTCACCGGCAACAGTAACGTCACCGAAGACGGCGGCGACGACAGCAGCCAGAAGCCAGACCAGGATTATCAGCTTTATAGTTCTCATACGTAATCTACCCCAAGTTGAATTCGACTTGGAGTTATTACAATATCCATGCCGCCGAACGACGGTATCGGAAGATGCCTGACTCTTTTGTCGGAATATCCTGAACGCTGGCAATCCGCTCGCAGGCAACGGGTTGCGCGCGGCGAATTGGCCGCGAATACGGCCCTCTTGTTTTTGCAACCCAAGATGACTATGGCCTTCGCCCTCCATGGTGATGAGAAGTTGAACTGCCGCAGCGAAAAAAAACGCCGTTCGCCGATAACCCCACGATCATTAAAGACTTCCCTTATCATGTTCAATGTCTGCGCACATCATCCATTTGATCGGCGTTTTGGGCCATTCACTTCACATCCTCAAGCCTTTTCGGTTTCCCTACCAAGGGCATGGCTTTTTTCAATCGTACCCTTGTTTATAACTTCTGTCAAACAGTATTTGGCGGCGAAAGAGGCCTCCCCGGCTGAATCACGGGGTCTGCCTCACGGCAAGAAACTTTCTGTCAGACACCAGAGTAGAAAAGATGACAAAATCAGCGGTGATTCGATTTTCCCCGTTGTCTCATGACCCGGGGTTGGTAGTATTTCCTCTCAAAACCTCATTCCGTCAGGTTTCAGGGTTATGGGGTCGCGGATGCTTTGGCGGCCGCCGGGAGACGTTTACGCAGTTGCTGATAGCGCTGCGAATCCATCGACAAACCGGCCGGCAACGGCTTCATGGCGGCGATTTCCGCTTTCGTCTTATTTATCCGATCCTGAGTATCGGGATGACTGGAAGTCAGTGATTCGAAAATACCCGCGGTTCCGCCGTCTCCCGATTGGACCAATTTTTCAAACATCAGAATCGTGCCATTGGGATCATAACCGCTTCGGGTCATATAGGTGACGCCGAAATTGTCGGCCTCGTTTTCCTGCGATCGCGAATATCCCTGCATCACGATTCCGAGGGCGGTCTCGGCCAGACTTTGGGTCATTTCCGATTTTCCACCCAAGGCCAGGCTCAGGACTATCTCGGCCCCCATGACCGTCTGCAGGCGTTTGACGCCGTGGCGGGCGACGACATGGCTGATTTCGTGAGCCATGACCGCGACCAGCTCGGCCTCCTTATCACACGTCCGGAGTATGCCGGTATAGAAATAAACATAACCGCCGGGGGTGGCGAAGGCGTTCACCTGATCCGATTCGATGACCGCAAATTGAAACGGCAGGTCGCTACGTTCGGTCGTGGAGACGATCTTCCGGCCGACATCGTTGACATAGTTTTGCCAGGCCGTGTCGGCCAGGATTTTTTCTGAGCCCCGGACCTGCTGGTCCATCTGTTGACCGATGGATATCTCCTGCTCGGTGGAGACCAGTATGAACGATTTCTGACCGCCCGGCCCGGTCGTGGCGCAGGACATAGCCAGAATGATAACGGCCAGCAGGGTCGCCGGCGCTGCCATACGGATGAGTCGTCTCATGGTCTCGTCCCTTACATTCGAAGCCGTTCGGCGATGTCGCCGATGATCGGCAGTTTATTCGTCCGTCCCTGCATCGCAAACATGATTCCGGCCACGGCTCCGCCGATACACCCGATGATCATCGCCGTCCAGAACAACTGGCTGAGATGCGGGAAGGAAAAGATAAAGGCGATAATTTCCAGAAAGAAAAGGACCAATCCCTGACGGGCGTGAAAATAGGCGTATTTATCATCGCGCATTTTCATCAGCGGCACGAAGCAGAGGAACGGGATATAGGCCATCACCGCGGCCATGCGGCTTTCTTCAGTCACTTGGCCGACGCCGGGCGCGGGAGTGTCCAGTGCCGGAACCGTGCCCTTCTCGGACGGTTCCGGTTCGGCCTGTCCATGGTCAAAAAACGATTCCACTGTTGTCCTCCCGGGTTATAAGTCCCACACGATCTCCTCACCGTGCGCGGCAAACTGCAGCCGGATGGGGTCGCCCTGCGGCCATATTTCCGTGACTTCCCCTTCTTCGACGATGCCGATTCGGAAGAATATTTCTCCTTTTCCGTCGGGCACGAATACGGTCTTCTTCAACCCGATCTCGGCGATCTCCCCGGCCCCGAAAAGAATATCCCTTTTATCGCCGGCCCAATCCGGCAGCGACTGAACGCCGTCGGCCGAAAACAGGAATTCCCCCTTCCGGGGGCTCACCATGTTAAGTTTTACACGGGCGGCGGGATTGTCAAGCAAAAATCGTTTGGCCGCAAAGTCGATCCGCAGGTAAACATAGTGTTCATCGGTGACATAATAGATCTGGGTGATGAGGGGCGCGGCGCGATGCATGGCATTGCCGGCTTTCAGACAATCGAACCGTCCCGCTCCCAGCCATTCATAATAATGCGACAGGCCGCCATCGATAATCGGCGTCACGGTCCCTTCCGGTTCGGTGGCGAACGTCTCCGGCAGACCGGAGGTGATCGGCGTGAAGAGGGCGTTTGGGATGGGCAGAGACAGCGCGGAATAGATGGACATCAAATGGGCCCTGTAGATATGATCGAAGGCTTCGTTTTGCGGGCCGCGATGTTCGTCGCCGTACCACCAATTCCAATCGGAGCCCTCGGCCACGAGTAGCGATTTTTCGGCGGCCGCCAGACGGACGGGGTCGAAATCGGGGCGTTTTTCCTTGATCGAGGCAAAGGCGCGCCGGGCCTCCGCCAGCAAATCCCAGGACACGTTGTCTTCGGGATGCCCGATCCAGACGCGCAGGTTATGATTGATCCAGGAACCGGCCTGGATATTCTTCAGAGTCGCCGGCTGCAATTTCTGCATCGCCTCGGACATGGTCACGGTTTCGATCACCGGATCGGCGGCCAGGCGGGAGAACAGCAACTCCAGAAACGTGTCGCCGTCATTCCGATAATACTCCCAGCAGTTTTCGCCGTCCAGGATGATCGGCGCGACGACATCGCGATTGCCCGCGCCCACCGTATCGGCCAGGCGATGGAGCTGATCCATGAAATCGGTTACGGCCTTCTCTTCGTCCCACCCGGAATAGACGAACCCGATCCGATCCGACAGAGTATGGTCGCGAAAGAAAAGGTGAATCGGCCCATGGGGCGTGAGAAATTGATAGGGAACGTACGGGGAGGCCTGCTCCGTCGGTTGTCCCCCCTTGGCCAGAGAACCGAACAGCACCTGATCATCGGTGGCGGCCCATTTTATGCCCTGCCGGGCCAGGACGGTCAAGGCGGCTTCGGATACGGCGCCTTCCGACGGCCACATGCCCTGGAGATCCCGTCCGAAACGATCCCGGTACATGGCGATGGCTTTGGCCACATGCAGTTCGGCATCCTCCGGATGAACAAACCGGTTTTTCGGCAAGACAATTCCCGGCAAAGCCTCCCGGGCCGAATCGGTATCGCACAGCAAAGGCAGAATGGGGTGGTAATACGGGGTGAAGGAGACTTCGATCTTTCCCTCCTCCATGAGCGATCGATAGGTGGGAACGATCTCGGCCATGATCTTGAGTTGGGCCTCGATCAATTCCTGTTTGTCTTCCTCGGTATACTTCTCCCCTTTGTCGAATAACCGTTTGAACGGTGCCTGGTGTCTGAAAAAAGGATCGACCCAGACGAGATTGGCCCAGACGGTCAGATCGCGAATTTCCTGGGTGGTGGCGGTGCGCGCGGCCAGGGCCGCATCCATCGAGCAGTCGATCAGCTTCCGATAGAGCCGGCGATAGCGGGGGTACGGATCGATCATGGTCCCCGGGTGGCCCGCGAAAAAGGTCTGAAAAATCTCCACCTTTTCTTCGCGGGAGAGTTCCGCCGCCGGACGGCGGGTCAGATCCAGGGGGCGATCACTGGTCTTGCCCTGGACGTACAGGTCGATCTGTTCGATGAGACAGGGAACCAGATTGAAGGTCATTTTCAGGCGGTCATGTCGCCCGACGCGGCAGGGCAGGTCGAGATAATCCTTGAGGCAGTGGAGCCGCACCCACGGCAGAAACATCTTCCCCGTGACCGGATCGCAATAGTACGGCTGGTGCATATGCCAGAGAAAGGCGACTTTCAGCATCGCACCCCCCACTCTCGGATAAGACTAAAGAACGATATTGTGTTCGCTGGCGAGGCGCAATCCTTCGCGCGCATAGCGACTGGTCGGGAAATCCTTGTTGATCTTGGCCAACACCACCTTGGCCGATTCCAGATTGCCGCTCTTGACATAGTAATACATCGCCTGAAAATAATACTCTCCGGCCTGCTGAAATTCGGGGTATTTTTCGGCGGCTTCCCGATATTTGTCGGCCGCTCCTGCGGCATCGCCGGCGCCGGCCAGACAGGCGGCGATGCCTGCCATGGCGGAAATAGTAAAGTATTTGTCGTCGCTGTATTTGGACAGGTACCGTTCAAAAGTCGCTTTGGCATCGGAGAAATTCTTCGACTCCAAGTAGGCGTTGGCCAGATTGAAGAGAGCCATTTCCCCCTGGCTGGTGGAACCGTACTGGTCCACGACGGTCTTGAAATCCACGACCGCCAACTGGTAATTCTTGCCGAACAGTTCCGATATGGCGCGATTATAAACCTCGACGGCCTGTTGTTCGTTTTTGCCCGAACTCGACCTGAGGAAGGATATGATGAGGACGGCCGCAACCAGCACGGCCACGCCGGCGGCGAAATATACCCACTGCTCCATGACGTAGTCTTTCGCCTGGAGTATGAACGTGGTGAACTTGTCCTCTTTGATTGCCCGCTTGCTGATCTTAATCGTCTTGCTCATGAAGAATCGGCTCCTGTTTCTAACAACTATATCGGTAAAACGCCATCGGACCGCAGATGAAAAAAGGCGGAAGACGTCGCGTTGCTTCCGCCTTTGGCATCACATATCCGTCGATCAGAAAAATCCGGTAAAGGTAACGCGCACCTCGTGGGCTTTCTGCTCCAGCTTTTGCGTGGAAAACGGGGTGTCGTAGAAAAAGCCCGTAATCGTCTCTTCGGCCCCGGTGCTGAACCGGTAGGCCACATCCAGATTGATCTGCGACCATTGAACGCCCGTGCCGACACTCACGCTCATGAGATTCTGCCGGTCCTTGGCGACGATGGAGCTCGCCAGCAGCGTATCGCCGCGGCCGTTGGTCACGTAATATACGTGCGTTTCGAACGATTTCGGCCGCGGTTGCTGATCGAACCGCACTCCGGCCCGAAGCGGAATCCGCCCGTAAGGCGTATTCACCAAATACTCCACTCCGGCGCCTATTCCCAAAGTATTATTCCAGTCGATCGGAATCTCGGTGTAATAGTCGGTCCGTTTGCCGCTGGCGCTGAAGAAGGTCGAATCACGATAGTACCAGTTGGTCGAACCGAAGCGATGATAGGAAATGTCCAAGGCGAGGGTCAGATTTTCAAAGGGGAAGTAACCCACACCCACGCCTATCGACAACGGCATACCCAGTTTGGCGACGCTGTCCTGAACATACGTCGTGTCGGAATTAAGGATATTGGGCAAACCGTTCGTCGTAGCGACCTGGAACAAGGAGTAGTCCGTGTTGTTTTTCATCTGGAAGGGAGTCCGCACGACCGCGCCGATGTTCACCTTTTCAAGCTTGTACATCAGGCCGAAAATCATGTTGAAACCGTTGCTGGTAGTGGAATCGATCGTCGTTTCCTTCAGGTACCACTGGTCGATGAGATCGTTGATGACCGAAATGGTATCGGCCCAGGCAGCCTGTAATTCGGACGTTTTGGTCCGCCGGCCGTCATAGATGTTCGCAGTCGCGCCGAACGAGAGTTGTTTGTACACGCGCGTGGAAAAACCCAGGTTGTAGGTCCGCAGGAAACTTTCGTCCTTGTACGAGGCATCCGGATTCAGTTGGTTGGTCGCGCCGACAAGAAAGTAGGACATAAACTGTTCTTCGATGATCGATTCGTTGTTATGGTTGAAATTGAAATTCAACACATACGGGTGGCCCTTTATACGCACGGGGGCCGCAAACGAAAAGTGGCCGATCGAGTTCATGTCCAGACTGCTTTTCGTGACCACCGGAGTCTGGTCATGGGTAAACTCGCCGGCGGGCTTAAACATCTTATATGAGGCCGAAACCGTCGGGCTTTCAATGACCCAGATGCCAGCCGGATTCCAGGTACCACCGGTGATATCGTTGGACACGCCGAGGAACGCATCGCCCATACCGAAGGCCCGAGCTCCGGCCCCCTGGTAGAAATAGCTGAGTTCTCCCGTAGCCGGGTATCCCACCTGTCCCATGACCGCACCAGCCATCAGTACCAGTGACAGCGCCGTCAGACCAACCAGCCTCTTCATAACGGACGTCTCCTTACATTTATCGCAGTAGCGATTTTCGCCTATTCCTCACGCTTCGCAAACAAGGTCAAAATATAACGGATAGGCATTTTCCTGTCAAACCCTTTTCCAAAAACTTTCCGTCCCGGGTCGCCCCGGTCCTTTGCGCCCGCCCTGCCACTGCCGGGCCGCAGATAAGACGAAGATGTAGGGAAATTGTCAAATCGAAAGACGGCGCCGATTCGGCCCCGTCCTTCCGGGGACTCCCGTGCAATTAGGCCGGCATTCATCCGCTGCCTCGGCGGGCCGCCCAAAGGGGGACGTGGTAGTCAGTCCATTGCCGGAGCGGGTTGGATTAAATATAGAATACCCCCGGCAGGAGTTGAACCTGCGACCAAAGGTTTAGGAAACCTCTGCTCTATCCTCTGAGCTACGGGGGCGTTTGTTTATATGATACAAAATCGGTCCCGCCGCTGAAAGCAAGTTTTTCCGTTTCGCGCCGTTATTCGGTGTCGTAGTCGATCAGCGACAGGATATCATACCCAGCCAGTTTCTTTCGGCCATTCAGGAAAGTCAGCTCGATCAAGACCGCTATCGCCACGACTTGCCCACCCAACTGTTCCACCAGCCGGCAGGAGGCTTCCAGGGTCCCGCCGGTCGCCAGAAGGTCGTCGATGATTGCCACCCGATCCCCCTTTTGCACGCCGTCGATATGCATTTCCAGGCAGTCGGTGCCGTATTCGAGGGCATATTCGGCCCCGATGGTCGTATAGGGGAGCTTGCCTTTCTTCCGTACCGGAACGAAGGCTACCTGAAGCCGATCGGCCAAGGCTCCGCCGAAGATGAACCCCCGGGAGTCGATGGCCACGATCCGGTTGACTCCCTGGCGGCGGAAGAACGCCTCGAACTCATCCAACGCGTGGCGGAAGGCCTCCGGCTTGGACAAGAGCGTGGTAATATCGCGGAAAACGATACCCGGTTTGGGAAAGCCCGGGACCGAGCGAATGATCGCCTTTAAATCATCTGCCATATGTTTACCTGATCCTAAAATCTGTGAACGGTTCGCGTGGGGTGATTTCCTCCACCTCCAACTGCGAAACCGAAGCATACCGGGGCCCAACGCGGGCCACCTTTATAAACTCGTCGAGCAACCCCCGATCGCCGGAGGCGACGATTTCGACCTGTCCGGTGGGGAGATTCTGAGTATAGCCGGTTAATCCCAGAGCCTGCGCCTCACGATACACGAAGTACCGGAAACCGACCCCTTGAACCAGTCCCCCGATTGTTATGCGGACCGTGCGATCAGCCATGTCCGATCAATTTGAGCGCCTTTTTTACGGCCTCCGCCGGCTCCGGGACGTGAAGAACTTCCGGGAAAACGTCCCATTTTACCAATGAAACCACCGGTTTCCCCAGTTTGATCGCGATGGCCATCTCCGAGATGGTGCCATACTTGCCGTGCAGGGCCACGATGACATCGGCGGTCTGTACGACGATAAAATTACGGGCGTTGCCCATCCCGCTGGCGACTACGACATCGCAATACGGGTTGGCCTCGCTCCGGTCGATTCCCGGAATGATCCCGACGGTCACGCCGCCGGCTTCGCGGGCGCCCTGAGCGGCCGCCTCCATGACTCCTTTCATACCGCCACAAACCAGGATCGCCCCGGCTTCGGCTATCGCCTTGCCGACTTCGTATGCCTCATCCTTCAGTTTCCTGGCGCATTTCCCGGCCCCGATTACCCCGATGCAGATGGTGTTTTTCCTGGACATCTAAAACCCTCAAAGCAAGGGCCCCCAATACCTGCGTTCAATCAATTGTTTCCCTGGAGAGAAAAAAATCGGGGCGACTGGATTTGAACCAGCGACTTCTTAGTCCCGAACCAAGCGCGCTACCAACTGCGCTACGCCCCGATTTGGAAAATGTAAAATACGCCTGCCGTTCATTTTGTCAAGCACTGATTTTCATTCTAGCGCGGAAGCTTGACCGTCATGGCCAAAAGCCGCTCCAACGCCGGGCCGTCGGTAAAATGCAAATTAACCGGCGTTATCGACACCGCGCCGGCGCGAATGGCGTTAATGTCCGACCCCGGCTGCTTTTCCCAGACGGGGCTGCCGGCGATCCAGTAATAATCCTGCCCCCGAGGGTCCGTCTTCTTGATGATGATGTCGTCGTACTTGCGACTGCCGAGAAAGGTGAACCGGAATTTTTTGAAGCCGTCGGTGACCTTCCCGGGAAGATTGATGTTGAGAATGGTCGATGGGTGGATGTCCAGCGAGGGATAAACTCTGATGAGACGGCGAATAAACCGCGCCGCGCCGATAAAGTCGGCCCCGACCGAATTGACCATCGAAACGGCCATGGACGGGATTCCGATAAGCGACCCCTCGATCGCGGCGGCCACGGTCCCGGAGTACATGATATCCTCCCCCATGTTCGGGCCGTGGTTGATCCCGGATATGATCATATCCGGATATTTGTGGTTCATTATTTTGAGAACCGCCAAGAGCACGGAATCGGTGGGCGTGCCGTCGCAGGAATAAAAGGCCGGGCCATGCTTGTAGATCCGAAGCGGCCGGGACAGGGTCAGAGAATGGCCGGTGGCGGACTGTTCACGATCAGGGGCCAGGACAAGCACATCATGGAATCGACGCAGTTCCTTGAAGAGAACCCTAAGGCCCTCGGCCTGAACGCCGTCGTCATTGGTCAGTAATATCTTCACGATCGACACCTATATCTTTATTATACGCAATCGCCGTCGTCAATACCTCAATCGCCACCAGATTTGCCGAAGAAAACGGACCGTGTCACGCAGTGGGTGGATGAAAGAGGTTGAT
>JAQVRW010000103.1 GCA_028700875.1 Candidatus Zixiibacteriota bacterium
AGCGAAAAGATGATCAACCCCCATTCCGACAACGTCGGGACGACCTCCTGAGAATAGGGAATAGAGCATCCGGTGGCGTACTCGCCTGACTTTCCCGGGATTCTGACTTCATAGCAATCGTGCGCATCATCGGTGCAACCGTATTTCTTGGTTCCTGGCTGAGTGATGACGTCCCAGGTTCCGCCGTTGAATTTGACTTCGATTGTCTCAGAGCAACCGTTGATCACGGTCAGCGATTCCCCCAAATTGCATGTCCCGAACTCCGGGGCATAAAGCGGATTGCAGGTTATGGTAACCGTGCGATTCGCTTTATCCTGCGCCGAGGCGTAACCGCAAAACAGGAGGAACACCAAAAGACAAATCGCTGATACTTTCAATGACCGAGATATTTGATGCAGTGGCATATCATGTCTCCTTCTCTCGTGCTTGCACAGCCTGACGCGCGTCTTCATTGAACGCTGATCCCGTATGCCATAATGGCGACGTTGGGGTCGGATCAAAATCGCGCGTCGATGACTCATCCGTAAACCGAATGGGAAGATTTCAATGCGGCGGGGCGCGAGGTCGATTCAAAGAGACCGGCAATAGGCCAATAGGGAAGATTGATTCACCTGACTGAACGCAAGGTATGACCGGAATTATCAAGGGGCGGAAACCGCACGCCCGATGCTTTATCAGGCGGGCCGTCAGCAATACCGCTGCGGCATTGATTAGAGCCACGGCAAAAGCGACAAACCCGTATCCCAAAAAATCGGCAATAACGCGCTGGACGAATCCATTGCCGCAGCAGGACGACAACAACCCCTGCCGATAACCGGAGAAGTGCAGAACCAACTCCACGACGATCCAGCCCAGGGCCAGCGTCAAAGGTTGGAAGCCATAGCTGCGGGTGTAATGCGCCCCGGCGTAGACGTACAGGGCGGGAACGGTCAGCAAAAGGAATTCCTGAGCAAGGAAACGTCCGTCAGGCGCTACTGCGACTGTCACCGTATGAAAGCAAAGCACAAAGCTCCAGAGAAATCCTCCCAAGGCCGCCTTGGACGGCGACAACAGGCGGATCGCCAGGAAAAGAGGTATGATGATTATGGCGGCAAGAAGTGGGTTATGCGGAACGGTATTCCAACGGGAGATGATACAGGCGCTGACCACAATCGGAAGTAGTAGAATGACGAAAGGCGTCCATTCATTGGAACAGTTGGAAAGGCCGGAATTTATAGTCCTCTTGCCGAGCACAAAACCCCACCTGCCGTTTCTCTGCGAGAAAGAGAAACGGTTCCATACCTGAGCATTAAGCAGATCAGGCGGCCGACAAGCATTGCCGAACTATCGGCATGCGCGGCCATAAATTCCCCTGGCGGTCTCGGGGTCCTCTCTTATGGCGGTCTTTGTCGAGTGACGGCCTCAACGGCGCACTCGTATGCCCGCATGCATATCGCATGCTGCAACAGGTCGCGAAGCGAGGGTTAACGATGATGTTGAAAACTAAGATGCCCGCTATTGCAATATCCCGGCTGATTCCCCCGCCGGTTATTTCCATTGGGAATATAGCAGTTTCGTTTCTTGTATGCAAGCGATTATTGATGCACCTTCAGTAAATTTTGTCAACGGTTGGTGCGATGTCAGCGTGTTTTCCTGAGCTTGATAAGAGATTCCAATACCGGGTATCCATACCGGTCAAACCGTCCGTTCTTAAGCGACGCATCGGTGACAATTTCGATGCTCGGGCGAAACAGGGGAAATGCGCCGAAGTCGGCGAACAACTTCTTGTCGACCTGTGCGAACGCATTTTCCCCATCGATGGCAAGGCCGGATCGGCAGGCGAGATCGGTTTCCCTCCAGGCCGGGTTTTCCACTCGTCGATCCAAAGGCAATATCCCGTTTTGATCGTTGAGGTTCATCACGATGCCGACAAGGCCGAATGGAAATTCGCAGTCGGGAGCGGAAACAAACGTCAAGCGGATATCGGGACGGATATCCGGGGTCGATCTCTCGATGGCGGTCGGAATGCTCATACCGGAGGCGATATCGGACAGGAACCCCGCGGTTTCCATCAGGTGCCGGTCGTCATAGGCGATTTTAATCGGCGATGAAGGCGCAGGTAAGACGCTCGCGAGGGCCTGGGCGCGGGCAATATCGAACGGGATCAACCGTCCGATATCGGTCGAGTCCGCCCCGGCCGCAGTCCATCTGTTTGCCGTCAGGGCGACGCCAGAGGGGAAGTAGAGATGCGCCCGGTCGGGGTCGAAAGCAGCATACAGCGCGGTGGCGAATTCTTTCGCCGAACCGGTTGTCGCGCCGATGCTGGGCACCATGGCGGCGATAAACGGGAAACGGGCGGTGATGCGTCCGGCGGCATCGTTGCCGTCGTTGAAGCCAAAGCCGATATACCCGTCTATCAGTTTCCGCCCGAAATCCTCTCTCATCCGCGAGGGCTGATCGTACCCGGCCACGATCACCTTGGAGAAACGCGGTTTTTGACCCCGGAAGTTCGCATTGGGAATATAGGATTTCTGGCCGTTGCTCTGTGACTCCAGGAGCACCAATGGGCCGGTGCCGCGGCCGCGGATATCATAGACGGCAAAGTCGGGATGCGAGAAAAACCAGGCCGCTTCCGGGAATGGGTAGAAGAAGGTCAACCGCACCACGAAATTTCCCTCGGCTTCGATTCCGCCGGAGTCGGACGGCAGGAGCTTGGAAAAGAAGAATCGGGCCAGCGATGACGAACTGTTCTGACGGATATCCTTGAGCCACCAGACAAGGGTGGCGGCATCCAACTGGCCGCCTCCGGCAAAGCGGATGTTCGGAGGAAGGAATATCCTCAGGCTTTTGCCGTCGATACGGATCGAATCGGCCAGATTGGCCGTCAGGGAGTCATTATCAGGCTTGAGCAGGGTCTCATGTTCGGGGTCGATCATGGCCGGGGGGAGTTCGGTGCCCAATCGGATGATGGCTGTCGAGTCGACGCCGGAGATGGCGATTCGCCCCCTGCAGCCGGTCGTGACTTTCAGGCTGTCCAGGTCCGGCAACGGGCGGCTGTAGGAAATCCCCGGCCCGGCATATTCCAAAATCCCATTGGCAACCGTTGAATTGCCGCAGACAACGGTGAATGACCCTCCGGCCGCCAGCCCCGCCTCGGTCCCCGCCGCAAAATACACCCGTCCCATCCTGACCTGAAGCAGATCGACTTCGATATCCTGCGATAAAACAGGCGCCGCCAGGGCGAGACTGAGGAGAAGCAATGCCGAGAGTGTTTTCATCATTTCATCAATTTCCTGAGCCGGAAGATAGATCGTTTCGATGAATGTGTCAAACAAATGCCGGAAGTATCCGTGAAAGTGGCGCGAGGGCGGCCACGGGAGAACAGGGCCGGGCGGCGCCGGAGGCCGCCGAGTCGTTTTTCCCCGGCCGAGAGCATCGGTTTTTTTATTGCACTTGGGAGCAGGGCGGTCTATTATCGTTATGATTGTGGATGAAAAACGGGCCGGGCAGATTGCCGAAAACGTCCGGGCGGTCAGGTCGCGAATCGACCAGGCCGCGCGGGAATCGGGCCGAGGGGGAGACGAAATCACCCTCGTGGCCGTCTCCAAGACCCATCCGGCGGAGATGATCGAAGCGGCGGTCGCCTGCGGGGTGACCGATATCGGCGAAAACCGGGTCCAGGAAGCGGCCGGCAAGATCGAACGGCTCGGGCATATCGCCCGATGGCATCTGATCGGCCATCTGCAGTCGAACAAGGCCGCGACCGCGGTACGGCTCTTTGATATGATACAGGCGCTCGACTCGGTTGCCCTGGCGTATAAGGTGTCGCAGGCGGCGACGGCGCAAGGCAAGACGGTCGATTGTCTCATCGAGGTGAATTCCTCCGGTGAGGCGACCAAGTTTGGTCTGGCCCCGCAGGAGGTGATCGCGACGGCCGGAAATATCGTCCGGTTGCCCGGAATCGTTCTGCGGGGATTGATGACGATCGGGCCATTGACCGACGACATGAACCAGATCCGGCGGGCGTTCGAGATGACCGCCGGGCTTTTCGACAGGATGAAGACCGAGTGCGGGCCGCGCATCGACACCCTGTCGATGGGGATGTCGGGGGATTTCGAGACGGCCATACGCTGCGGCGCCACCATGGTGCGGGTGGGCGCGGCGATTTTCGGCGGAAGATAAGAAACGAAACCGTTAATAGAGAGAAACCGGTATGGAAACGACACCCAATGATCTGCGGCAACAGCAGTTTGAAATCAAGTTCCGGGGGTACAACGCCGACGACGTGGAGGTTTTCCGCGATTTGGCCGCGGCGGCCCTGGAGGAATCGCGGGCCGAGTCGCTGAAGCTGTCCGAGGAGAACAAGCATCTCAAGGAGCGGCTGTCTCATCTGCTGGCCCTCGAGGACACGCTCAAGACGGCCATCATCGAGGCCCAGAAGAACGCCGAGGTGACCGTGGCCAACGCCAAGCGCGAAGCCGTGGTGATCGTCCAGGAGGCCAAGTTGAAGCGGGACGAGGTGATCGCCGACCTGCACAACCAGATGAACAAGATGGTGGCCGATATCAACAAGATCCGCTTCATTCGCACCAACTACCTCACCAAGCTCAAGGCCCTGATCGGCGTCCAGATGCAGACGGTCGAGGAGGCGCTGATGGAGGACACCGAGGAGATGCGTCCGCCGCGCGACACCCGTCCGGCCGACCGCGAGGCGCCCGAAATGGAACAACAGATGCGCGAGGAATAGGCCCGATGGAAAACCTTTTCGACATGATCAAAGACGCCTCCGATTTTATCCGCAAGGAAACGAAAGTCGTCCCCAAGGCGGGGATTATCCTGGGCACCGGGCTGGGGTCGCTGGTTGACGGGATCGAAGTGGCGGCCACGATCAACTATGAAAACATCCCTCATTTCCCGGTCTCCACGGTGGAATCGCACAAGGGACGGCTGCTGATCGGCACGCTGAAGGGCAAGCCGGTGGTGGCGATGCAGGGGCGGTTCCACTATTACGAAGGGTACACGCTGGGGCAGGTGACGTTCCCGGTGCGGGTGATGAAGGAACTGGGGATCGACACGCTGATCGTCTCCAACGCCTGCGGCGGGCTGAACCCGCAGTTTCGGGCCGGCGATATCATGGCCATTACCGACCATATCAATCTTCTGGGGGCCAACCCGCTGATCGGAGCCAACGACGACCGGATAGGGGTGCGGTTCCCCGATATGTACAACTGCTACGACAAGGACCTGATCAAGCTGGCCGAGACGGTCGCATTGGACATGAAATTCCCTCTCAAGAAGGGGGTCTATGTCGCGGTGGCCGGACCGAATCTCGAGACCGGCGCGGAGTATCGGTTCCTGCGCAATATCGGGGCGGACGTGGTCGGGATGTCCACGGTGCCGGAGGTGATCGCGGCGCGTCATCAGGGCACCCGGGTGCTGGGGATGTCGATCATCACGGACATGGGCCTGCCCGACACGCTGGAGCCGTGCAGTCTGGATCGGATTATCGCCACGGCCAACCGTGCGGAACCGTTTTTGCGCGACATTATCGCCGGCGTGGTGCAGCGGATGTAAGCATCGTTTGACGCACATAATCGATTCGTTTTGGGGATGGCCTGCGGCCATCCCCGATTTTGTTTTCCCGCGTAGACTCGATGGCATTCCTCTACTGATTTGTCGCCGAAAAACCGCGATTTTTCGCTGCATTAGCATGGTGCTCATGCAGTTGCCGGCAAATGGTTTCGGTTGGTTATTTTTGATGTTTTGCGTCATTTCACTGCCTTTCGTACCACCCTCACCCCCGGCCCCTCTCCCGGCAGGAAAGGGGAGTTGGTTAAGGGATGCGACGGCGGCCGCAAAGACGGACTCCTGATACAATAGAGTCCGAATCGCTAGCATTCTTCTACTGATTCGCGGCCGAAAAACCGAGAATTTTCGCTGTAATAGTATGGCCTCGTAGACATTACCGGGAAATGGGTTTGCCATGTTATTTTTGATGTTTTGCGTCATTTCATCGCCTTTCGTACCACCCTCACCCCCGGCCCCTCTCCCACGGGGAGAGGGGGAAGTGCTTTTCCCGGAACACCCCCAAGCCAAAAGCTTGGGGGTGCCACCCGAACTGAATCTTCTGTCCGCGCGGTCGAATCGATGGCATTCCTCTACTGATTTGCGGGCGAAAAACCGCAATTTTTCGCTGCATTAGCATGGTGCTCATGCAGTTGCCGGGAAATGGTTTCGGATTGTTATTTTTGATGTTTTGTGTCATTTCATAGCCTGCAGATGTCCACATCTGCCCGGGGGCATCTTCAAGAACACCCTCAAGCCAAAAGCTTGAGGGTGCCACCCGAATTGAAGTTCCTGCCCGCGCAGTAACGGCGGGCCACCCGGCCGATTTTTGACCGCGCTCAGTACCCAGACGTATAGAACCTGATGGTTTCATCTGATAAAGAGGACGGATTCGTAATCACCATCAAAGTGGTGTGGATTTTTGGGGGGAATTAATAACGGGAACCCAATCCGTCGTAGCGGGGCAGACCGCCGATCCGTATCTATACTCATTGACAAAGATGCTTTGTGCAACTATACTTTAATGTCCATAAATATCTTAAGGCGAAAACATGACGGTCTATGAACAATAAAACAAAGGGCAATCTATGCTTACCCAGGGAATCCAAAAGACCTTGTATAAAGTATCTGATTTTATTTCATGGCAGAAATCTGACAGCCTAATACTTTCGCCAAAATTCCAACGTAGGGCGGTGTGGAAGCCGGGCGCAAAGTCCTATCTAATTGATACAATTGTCCGAGGTTGGCCGATTCCCATTATATTCTTGCGTGATATACGAACCGATTTGAACCAAATCGAACCGAAGCGCGAGGTGGTAGATGGGCAGCAACGATTGCGCACTATAATAGGTTTCATTGCCCCGAATCTTTTGAAGGATTTCAATCCCGAGTTCGATTCCTTTACGGTAAAGAAGACGCACAATAAAGATATTGCCGGTAAGCGATTCAAAGATCTTGACGATGCTACAAAGCGGGCGATTCTTGATTATGAATTCAGCGTTCATGTATTGTCGTCCAATGTAGACGATAGAGAGATAATACAAATATTCCGTAGGATGAATTCGACTAATTATGCGCTAACCAAACAAGAAATAAGAAACGCCACGTATCACGGCGAATTTAAGACTTCAGTATTTGGGCTGGCTGAAGAACAGCTCCAGCGCTGGATAGCATGGGGGACGTTCTCCAATGACAATATTGCACGTATGGTTGAAGTCGAACATACAACAGAATGTGTAATAGCTATTATGGAGGGGAAGATAAGTGGAAAATCGAATCGTCATATTGAGACCGCATATAAGAATTTTGATGAGACATTTCCTAATAGGACCGAAATTGAACGCCGATTTAGGACGGTTATGAATGAAATAGATAAAGGATTTTCACAGTACGCCGCAACGTTTAAATTTGTCGATAGGCGACTCATATACATATTCTTCTTCTACGTGTACTCCCTAGTCTACAGCGGACATATGACCACACTAAAACGCGTTAAACCTCGTTCATTGGCTCAAAAAGAGATTACACGTATATTGCGCTTAAGTGATAAAATAAGTGAGGAACGGGCGGGAACGGATGTCCTTGAATCGGCTGCACGGCGAACGACGAATCCCAAAGAACGCGGTATTCTACTCCAATATTTGAAGGGATAAAGAATGCCAAGAAGGACTGTTTCTCTTGCTGTCAAATTTAGGCAAGTCACCGCGCAGCTTGAAGGCACGCGCAGTCAAATGGAAATGCTACTGCGGAAGAAAGATATAACGATAGACGATATAAATCATGTGTATGTAGGATTATTCATCGAGGTATGCACGCATTTCGAGGCTCTTATTGAAGACCTTTTTGTTGGTCTTGTTGCAGGAGATCTTTATTCGAATGGCATTCCGGTGAAGAGGAATATAATCATTAAACCCGCTTCGAACGCCCGCGTCGCCATATTTCAGGGGAAGCAGTACCTTGATTGGCTTCCTTTTGAGGACCGTACCTTGCCGAGGGCGAAGATATATTTTAATCAAGGGTTGCCCTTCAGCGATCTCGCAAAACCGCAATTAAATATGTTAGACCGGTACTTTATAATTCGTAACGCCATAGCGCATAAGAGTCGCGTTGCCAAGGACAGATTCCAAACTCAGATTCAGGATATGCCTCTTCTTCCACAGGAAAAGACGCCCGCAGGATATTTACGGAGTATTCCGAATTCCAGCACTGGGTTGACCCAATATGAACTTTGTGTCTTGGAGTTTGTAGGGATGGCTGATACTATATGCAAATAGAAGGTGACGTACGTTACCTTCGCTGAGGCGCGTTCCTGCTACTTGGTTAAATTCCCCACCAAAATCAACATCACATTATTGGCAAAAACGGGTACGGCCCAATCAATTGAGGAGCTATCGAGGAGATGCCTGTGCTTCTGTGCCGTCATCATTATTTTGCCCACCAGACAAGTAAAGAGATGTCGGGTTTCTCTCCGCCACGGCGGATCGGAACGCCGACCTACTTTTCCATATTGTTGAACGCCAGGGCGTTCGACCTACGGTCTCCCGGCAGGTGTGGATCCGCCGCGGGCGGACCGCCCACAAAACGCACCCCTAAAGGGGTGCGCCACCAATCAAATCGAGGGGTCGGGATGTTTTCGCGGCGGACGGGGATCCGCCGGAGGCGGAACCGCGCACGGGAGCAGGACGGGTCGGGAAACCCGACCCCTACAGAGGTACATCCGTCGGAGGACATGTGGTCGGGAAAGGATTCACGGCCGCGCAGGAGAGACACCCACAAGCCAAAGGCTTGGGGGGGGCACAGGCGGGGTAGAGAGAATATTTGTATATGGCGAACATGGAATCCCGACCCAGAGGGTCGGGGCACCAAGGGAGATATTTTGGTCGGAGGAGGATTCCCGACTGCGCGGCAACCCCAGACAAATGTCCGGGGCACACAGCAACGATGAAAAATGCGCGGGTTCATACCTCTCAGCAGGTGCCACTTGAACCCACCCGTCGCCCGCCTTCGGCGGGCTGTGGGTGGGGTACCCGTTCCTAGCCGCTCAGGGAAACCCGGGCGAACGTCCGGGCCACCCGTCGCACAGTAAAGACACCCCCAAGCCAAAAGCTTGGGGGTGCCACCCA
>JAQVRW010000104.1 GCA_028700875.1 Candidatus Zixiibacteriota bacterium
CGGCAAGGTGACCCCCAAAGGGGAGACGGAGTTGTCGCCCGAGGAACGGCTCTTGCGGGCCATCTTTGGAGAGAAGGCCGGCGACGTGCGCGACGCCTCGTTGAAGGCGCCGCCCGGAATGAAGGGAATCGTCATCGACACCAAGGTTTTCTCGCGCAAGGAGCGTTCGGAGGAAGCCAAGAAGTACGAGAAACAGCAGATCGCCAAAGTCCGGAAGACGTACAACAAGCTCTTCCAGGATATCGCGGCTCATCGCAACCGTCGGCTGGGCGAGATTCTCGACGGCAAGACGGCCAATACCGTGCGGTCGATCATCGACAATTCGGTCGCGATCCGCGCCGGGCACAAATATAAAACCGATGCATTGGTCGATTTCGACTTCGATCTGGTGGTGGCGCCGGACGGCTTCTGCACCGAGGAAAAGGTCAACAAGCAGGTGGACAAGATCGGGGCCGAGGCTTCGGTCCTTTTGGCCGAGAAGCGCGCCGAGATGGAAGTGGAAATCGACAAGGTCGAGCGGGGCGCCGAACTTCCTCCGGGCGTCAAGCAGCTGGTCAAGGTCCAGGTCTGCATCAAGCGCAAGGTGTCGGTGGGCGACAAGATGGCCGGGCGGCACGGCAACAAGGGCGTGGTATCGAAGGTTGTCCCGGTGGAAGATATGCCGTACCTCGAAGACGGGACGCCGATCGATATCATCCTCAATCCCTTGGGGGTTCCGTCCCGAATGAACGTCGGGCAGCTGATGGAAACCCATCTGGGATTGGCGGCCAAAAAGATGGGCCTCCATTATTCCACGCCGGTATTCGACGGGGCCAGCCAGGAAGACATCTTGAACGAATTCAAGAAAGCCGGCATCGAATCGGACGGGAAGGCCTGGCTCAGCGACGGGCGCAACGGCCAGCGGTTTGACAACCGCATCACCGTCGGTTACATCTACATGATGAAACTGTCGCACCTGGTGGACGACAAGATCCACGCCCGGTCGATCGGCCCGTACTCGCTGGTGACCCAGCAGCCGTTGGGCGGCAAGGCCCAGTTCGGCGGCCAGCGTTTCGGCGAAATGGAAGTGTGGGCGATGGAAGCCTATGGCGCCGCTTATACTCTCCAGGAAATGTTGACCGTAAAATCGGATGACGTGGCCGGCCGGTCCAAGATCTACGAGGCGATAGTCAAGGGCGAAAATCCGCCTGAACCGGGCATCCCGGAATCGTTCAACGTCCTGGTGAAGGAACTTCAAGCCCTGGGGTTGGATGTGACCCTGGTGGAGAAAAACTGACCACTGTGGTCGCAGTAAAGGAGTGGTACTCGTGCCCACAATAGCAGGAAGAGTGCAAAAGAAAGCTCCGAATTTTCAGGCCATCAAGATCAAATTGGCCTCTCCGGAGACGATTCTCTCCTGGTCGTTCGGCGAAGTGACCAAACCGGAGACCATCAATTATCGTTCTTTCAAGCCGGAACGGGACGGTCTTTTCTGCGAACGGATTTTTGGACCGGTGAAAGACTGGGAGTGCAACTGCGGCAAGTACAAACGCATCCGGTTCCGCGGCATCGTCTGCGACCGGTGCGGGGTCGAAGTGACCCAGGCCAAGGTGCGCCGGGAACGGATGGGGCATATCGAACTGGCCGTGCCCGTTTCGCATATCTGGTATTTCAAGTCCCTGCCCAGCCGGATCGGGTACCTGTTGGATCTATCCGTCCGAGACCTGGAAAAGGTTTTGTATTACGAATCATATATCATCATCGACCCGGGCAATACGTCGTTCAAGGTCGGCGATATCATCACCGAAGAGGAATACCTGGAGCTGGAAGAAGCTGGCAAGGAATTCAAAGGCGACATGGGCGCCCCGGCCGTGAAGCAGCTTCTCGAACAGCTGGACCTGGAAGAACTGGCGATTCAGTTGCGCACCCATGTCAAGGTGGAAACCTCCACTCAGCGTAAGAAAGATCTGCTCAAGCGCCTGCGGGTGGTCGAAGGTTTCCGGCAGTCTGGCAATCGTCCGGAATGGATGATCATGACCGCGATTCCGGTCATCCCGCCCGATCTCCGGCCATTGGTGCCGTTGGAGGGTGGACGTTTCGCCACCTCCGATTTGAACGACCTGTATCGTCGGGTGATCAACCGCAACAACCGTCTCAAGAAGCTGATCGACATCCAGGCGCCGGAAGTGATCTTGCGCAACGAAAAGCGGATGTTGCAGGAAGCGGTTGACGCTCTCTTCGACAATGGCCGCCGAACCCATTCGGTTCGGGGCGATTCCAAGCGCCCGCTCAAGTCGCTGTCCGACCTTCTTAAAGGGAAACAGGGGCGGTTCCGTCAGAACCTGCTCGGCAAGCGCGTCGACTATTCCGGCCGCTCGGTGATTGTGGTTGGGCCGGACCTGAAACTGTATGAATGCGGGTTGCCCAAAAACATGGCCCTGGAACTGTTTAAGCCCTTTATTATCATGAAGTTGGAAGAAAAGGGATATGTCCAGTCGGTCAAGTCGGCCAAACGGCTGGTGGAACGGGAGCGGCCGGAAGTCTGGGATATTCTCGAGGAAATCATCGAAGATCACCCTGTTATGCTCAACCGCGCTCCTACTCTGCACCGGCTAGGCATCCAGGCCTTTTACCCTCGACTGGTCGAGGGTAAGGCGATCAAGTTGCACCCGCTGGTTTGCGCGGCGTTCAACGCCGACTTTGACGGCGACCAGATGGCGGTTCACGTGCCGCTGTCGTTCGAGGCGCAGCTGGAAGCGCGCATCCTGATGTTGTCCACTAACAACATTCTGGTCCCTTCCTCCGGCCGCCCGATCGCTATTCCGTCCCAGGATATCGTTTTGGGATGTTATTATCTGACGAAAGTCCGGCCCAACGCCATGGGTGAGGGGAAGGTCTTCTACGATGAGAACGAAGCCATGCGAGCCCATGGGGAAGGATTCATCGACACCCACGCCAAAATCCGAGTGCGAATCGACGGCCATCTGGTGGAGACCACGGTGGGACGAGTCATCTTCAACGACATCCTGCCTCCCGCCCTGCGCTACTATAACGAGATGACGACCAAGGGCAAAATCGAGGAATTGGTGTCGAGGTCGTTCCATCAGTTGGGACAGACTGTGACCGTCATATTCCTGGACAAACTGAAAGACCTCGGATTCAAATGGGCCACGCGGGCCGGAATCACGGTATCCGTCGAGGACCTGATCATTCCCGAAGCCAAAGACGAACTGATCAAGGACGCCGAAAAGGAAGTGGCCAAGATTCAGAAACGGTATCTGAAAGGCATCATCACCAACGGCGAACGGTACAACCAGATCATCGATACCTGGACGCGGACGACCGCCTCGGTGGCGGAAGTGATGTTCAGCAACCTGGCGGCGGATCGTGACGGATTCAATCCGGTATACATGATGGCCGATTCCGGCGCGCGCGGATCGAAAGAGCAGATTCGTCAGTTGGCCGGGATGCGCGGTCTGATGGCCAAACCGCAGAAGAAGATCACCGGCGGTATCGGGGAAATTATCGAAAACCCGATCACTTCCAATTTCCGGGAAGGCCTGTCGGTGATGGAGTACTTCATTTCCACGCACGGTTCCCGCAAGGGTCTGGCCGATACCGCCTTGAAGACGGCCGACGCCGGTTACCTGACGCGGCGGCTGGTGGACGTGGCTCAGGACGTCATTATCAGTGAGGAACACTGCGGGACGATTCTGGGCATCAATATTTCTCCTTTGAAAGAAGGCGAAGAAATCATCGAGTCGTTGAGCGACCGCATCCTGGGCCGGGTGGCCCTCGAAGACGTGATCGACCCCATCAGCGGCGAGATCTTGGCCAAGGTTGGGGAGGAAATTCGGGAAGAACAGGCCCAGGCGATCGAAGAATCCGGCCTGGAAAGTATCTCGATCCGATCCGTGTTGACCTGCGAATCGCCGCGCGGAGTTTGCTCCCACTGCTACGGCCGCAATCTGGCCACCAAGCATCTGGCGGATATCGGGGAGGCCGTGGGAGTGGTCGCCGCCCAGTCCATCGGTGAACCGGGCACGCAGCTGACTCTGCGGACGTTCCATATCGGCGGCGCGGCGGAACAGATCGTCGGGCAGTCCCAGGCCCGGGCCAAACACAACGGCCTCATCAAGTTTTTCCGCGTGCAGACGCTGGTTCGCGACGACGGTGTTCAGGTCGTCAAAAACCGCAACGGCGAAATCCAATTGATGGACAAAAACGAGCGGGTGCGGGCGCACTATAACGTGCCGTACGGCGCCGAACTCCGCAAGGCCGACGGCGACGAGGTCGTCAAGGACGAAGTCATCTTCGAGTGGGATCCGTATTCCAACGTCATCATCGCCGAAGTCGCCGGGACGGTGCAATTCAAGGACATCATTCCCGATGTCTCCCTGCGGGAAGAGATCGACGAGACCACCGGCCAGATTCAGCCGATCATTATCGACACCAAGGAAAAGACGCTGTTTCCGACGGTTCAGATCATCGACGCCACCGGGGATATCAAGGGCAGTTACCGGATTCCGACCGGCGCCAACCTTCGCGTCAGCGAAGGCCAAAAGGTTTCGGGCGGCGTGGCCCTGGTGAAGATTCCGCGCGAGATATCGAAGACGCGCGATATCACCGGCGGTCTGCCGAGGGTGGCGGAGCTGTTCGAAGCCCGTCGGCCGCACGACCCGGCGGTCGTGTCCGAATTGGACGGCATCGTCAAATTCGGCAAGATCATCCGTGGTCAGCAGCAGGTCTTCGTCGAAGGCGAGGCGGGCGAAACCCGCGAATACCTGGTTCCTCACGGCAAGCACTTGCACGTCCATGAGGACGACCGGGTTCGGGCCGGCGAATGGCTGTGCGAAGGACCTATCGACCCCCACGACATTTTGCGCATCCGGGGCGTGGGTGCCGTGCAGGAGTACCTGGTGAATGAAATCCAGGAAGTCTATCGGCTGCAAGGCGTGAAAATCAACGACAAGCATATCGAGACGATCGTCCGCCAGATGCTTCAGAAGGTTCGGGTGGACGAGGTCGGCGACACGACGTTCCTGGAAGGCGAACAGGTTGATCGTCATAAGTTTTTGGCGGAAAACAACCGCGTTATCGCCGAGGGCGGCGACCCGGCCACGTTCGAGCCGTTGCTTTTGGGTATCACCAAGGCGTCGCTGTCGACCGAGAGTTTCTTCTCGGCGGCGTCGTTCCAGGAGACCACCAAGGTTTTGACCGAGGCGGCCGTCACCGGCAAGACGGATTACCTGCAGGGCCTCAAAGAAAACGTCATCATCGGCCAGTTGATCCCGGCCGGGACCGGCATCGAACGGTATCGGAACCTTCAGATCGAGACGGATGATGAGCCGGTGGAGGTCCCGGAGGACACTACCGACGAGGTGAACGATATTTTTCAAAAAAACCCTTGACTTGCAAAGGGTAACTGGTATAATACAAGGCTTTTTTTGATGAAAGACCTTAGTGCGTTTGCAGTGTAAGGAGAGACTGTGCCGACAATTAGCCAATTGATTCGCAAAGGCCGGCAATTTGCCAAACAGAAGACGACCACCCCGGCCCTCAAGGCCTGTCCGCAGCGGCGGGGCGTCTGTACCCGTGTGTACACGTCGACGCCCAAGAAGCCGAATTCGGCGTTGCGGAAGGTGGCACGAGTCCGCCTGACCAACCAGATGGAAGTTACGGCGTATATCCCCGGCGAAGGCCACAATCTTCAGGAACACTCGATCGTCCTTATCCGGGGCGGCCGCGTGAAGGACCTTCCCGGCGTCAGATATCATATCATTCGCGGTGCCATGGACGCTTCCGGCGTGGCCGATCGTACGGTCAGTCGGTCGAAATACGGCACCAAGCGGCCGAAGAAAGCCAGCTAAGAAAGGTAGGATGACGTCCAATGCCTAGAAGAAAAGCGGCTGAAAAGCGCGACCGGACAGTCGATTCCAAGTACGGGGACAAAACGGTCAGCCAGTTCATCGGCAATCTGATGAAACGGGGAAAAAAGTCCACCGCGGAAACGATCATCTATTCTGCCATGAATATGTGTGAAGAGAAATCGGGAATGCCGGGGCTGGAACTGTTTCATAAAGCGTTGAACAACGTCAAGCCGGTGCTCGAAGTGCGTTCCCGCCGCGTAGGCGGCGCCACGTACCAGGTGCCGGTGGAAGTGCGGGCCGACCGCCGCACGGCTCTGGCCATTCGCTGGATCATCAATTATTCCCGCGTTCGGTCGGAAAAGACAATGGCGGAAAAACTCGCCTCCGAGTTGCTGGCCGCGGCCAACAACGACGGGGCTTCAATTAAGAAAAAGGAAGATACGCATAAGATGGCTGAAGCCAACAAGGCTTTTGCACACTTCAGGTGGTGACGCGCTGATTCCCGCCCGGGCCTTGTCCCGGGATGTTGCCGGGAGTTACGCTTAACTTCCTACGCCCTCTTTGACTTGCCGACTGACCCTGCTGTAAGGTCGCGTGAGTGGAGGCCAGGCCACCTGTAGACGCGTGCGGTAGGGTTTGTATGTCGGGCAAGACATCCTTGAGTCGAATTCGCAATATCGGCATCATGGCCCATATCGACGCCGGCAAAACGACAACTACGGAGCGGATGTTATTCTATACCGGCAAGACCCATCGGATCGGTGAGGTCGATGACGGCGCAGCGACTATGGACTGGATGGCTCAAGAAAAAGAACGGGGTATTACTATTACCTCGGCGGCGACGACCACGTACTGGCGGGACGCGATGATCAATATTATCGACACCCCCGGGCACGTGGATTTTACCATTGAAGTGGAACGGTCGTTGCGGGTTCTCGATGGGGCCATCGCCATCTTTTGCGCCGTCGGCGGCGTCGAGCCGCAGTCGGAAACGGTCTGGCATCAGGCCGACAAATACGATGTTCCCCGGATCGCCTACGTGAATAAAATGGACCGGATCGGGGCGGATTTCGCCGGAACGATCCAGCAGATGCGTGACAAACTGGGCGCCGTGCCCGTCCCCGTTCAGATCCCGGGGGGCGAGGGAGATCAGTTCGAGGGTATCGTGGATTTGGTCTCGATGACCTACCGGGTGTTCGACGTGGAATCCGACGGGGCGGTCTTCGAAGACCGGCCGATTCCGGAAAACCTGCAGGAAGCCGCCGTGGCGGCCCGCGAATATATGCTGGAATCGATCTCCGGGTACGATGACGGTCTGATGGAAAAGCTTTTGGCCGACCAACCGGTCACCCAGGAGGAGGTCATCCGGGCCCTGCGGAAAGCCTGCCTGGAAGTGGCCGTGATTCCGGTCCTGTGCGGATCGTCGTACCGCAATAAGGGCGTTCAACGGTTGTTGGACGCCATAGTAGATTTTCTTCCTTCGCCGCTTGACAAGCCGCCGATAAAAGGTCATATTCCGGGCTCGTCAAAGGCGGCCGTGCGTAAGCCGGACGCAGATGAACCATTTTGTGGCTTGGCGTTTAAGATTATGTCGGATGCGCACGTGGGTCGATTGACCTATTTCAGAGTTTATTCCGGTACGGTGAAAACCGGTACCTATGTATACAATGCGAACGAGAACATGAAAGAGCGGGTGGCGCGGCTGTTGCGTATGCATGCCAACAAACGCGAGGATATCGATGAAGCTTCGGTCGGCGATATTGTCGCCGCCGTCGGTTTCCGCAAAACGGCCACCGGTCATACTCTGACCGACGTGAAGCATCCCATGATTCTGGACTTGATGAGCTTCCCGGAACCGGTCATCAGCGTTTCCATCGAACCGAAATCCCGCGCCGACCAGGAAAAGCTTTTGGAATCGCTGACGCGGCTGGCCGAGGAAGATCCGACGTTCCGCGTGACCGCCAACGAGGAAACCGGGCAGACGATCATCTCGGGAATGGGCGAACTGCACCTGGAAATTTTGGCCGAACGGTTGCTGCGCGAATTCCAGGTTCGGGCCAACGTCGGCACCCCCTGGGTGGCCTACAAGGAAACCGTCACCCAGAAACAATCCGGCGAAGGAAAGTTCATCCGGCAGTCCGGGGGACGAGGCCATTATGGTCATGTGGTGCTGACGGTCGAACCGCTTCGCGATGGCACCGCGTTCACGTTTGAAAACCAGTTGACCGGCGACGCTATACCGCGAGTCTTCATCCCCGTCATCGAACGGAGTATCCGCGAAGCGATGCAAAACGGCGTAATCGCCGGCGGCGCCATGATCGGGGTCAAGGTAGCGCTGACCGGCGGTTCCAGCCACGATGTGGATTCCACCGAACTGGCCTACAAGGTCGCCGCCACGATGGCCTTCCGCGACGCCGTGGAAAAAGCCCATCCGGTTCTTCTGGAGCCGGTCATGAAAGTGGAAGTCCTGGCGCCTGAAGATTACGCCGGAACCGTCATGAACGATCTTAACGGCCGTCGGGCCCATATCACCGGCATCGAACCGCGCAAGAAGGCTCAGGCAATCATGGCTCGGGTGCCGTTGGCCGAGATGTTCGGCTATGCCACAAAACTGCGCAACCTGTCGCAGGGGCGGGCGGTATTCACGATGGAATTCTCCACGTATGAACCGGTCCCTGACGAGGTTCTCACGCGGAGGAGAATAGGTAGTGTGAATTGAATACATGGGAGAAGAGGTAAGCCATGGCCAAGCAGAAATTTGAGCGGACGAAGCCGCACGTGAATGTGGGGACGATCGGACACGTGGATCATGGGAAGACGACGTTGACGGCGGCGATGACGATGGTATTGGCTCGGAAGGGCGGCGCGGCGGTTCGGACGTTTGATTCGATTGACAATGCGCCGGAGGAGAAGGAGCGGGGGATCACGATCGCGACGGCGCACGTGGAGTATGAGACGGACAAGCGTCACTATGCGCACGTGGATTGTCCGGGTCACGCGGATTACGTGAAGAACATGATTACGGGTGCGGCGCAGATGGACGGGGCGATTCTGGTGGTGTCGGCGAACGACGGTCCGATGCCTCAGACGCGGGAGCACATTTTGTTGGCCCGTCAGGTGGGCGTGCCGTACATCGTGGTGTACATGAATAAAGTTGACATGGTCGACGATCCGG
>JAQVRW010000105.1 GCA_028700875.1 Candidatus Zixiibacteriota bacterium
CTCGGCCGCGCTGGACACGCTGCTGTATGACGAGGATCCGTCCAGCCGGACGTTGATTGCCTACAGCTACGACAATGACGGCGACCCCGCCGGCACGGTGTGGAATTCAGCCTCGGTGCCCGATGTGATTTCCGTGCGGTTGGTCGACGCCGACTTTCCGGTCGGGCGCCACAATTTCAACTGGTGGTTCACCAGTTATGGACAAGCCGACTTCGGTCCGCGGCGGTTGGGCACGCCGGATGATCCGCTCCGCCTGTTCGACGCAGATAACCTGGGATACCCGGTGACCTCGGGCGACCGGTATTACCTTCTGTCGCACCCCGAAATCGACTACGACCAGATCGAAACGGCGGTTCATGATTCCTCGGACGGCTGGGTGCCGGCGCTTCCGGAGCAGGCGGTTGATTTCGCCAATGGGTACGATACCCGGTTCTTGTACTCATTCGGTCCTTTCGACCTGCCGCCGGGGGATTCGGTGACGTTCACGCTGGCCATTGCGGCCGCCGAACGAATCCATCGCCAACCGGCCGATTTCACGACCTATTTCGACCCGGCAAATCCGCAGGCGTTCCGCGACCGGCTGGATATTGGCCCGCTGATGACACAGCACCGGCGGGCCGACTCGGTCTATCGTTCCGGATTGATCCTGCCGATTCTCGGTCCGCCCCAGGGGCTGATCGTTTCCGATTACGAAAGCGCCTATGTCCGGCTCTCCTGGTGGCCCAGCCAACGCCCCGATCTGGCCGGGTATTGTTTGTATGTCCAGGGCGCCGGCGGACAATGGCTGCGGACGTCACCTTATCTCATCACCGATACCACCGGCGTCTTTTATGTCCCCGACCAGACCCAGACTTACAATCTGGCGGTGGGAGCGGTCGACACCCGCGGTCGGGCATCGAAAGTGTCCGTCCCGGTGTCGGTTCTTCCCGGCCGACCGCACCCGGTGGAGAATCTGGAGTTCCGGATGGACGGCATGATTCCGGAGCTGACCTGGACTCCGCACAATGACACGATCCTGCAGGCATATGTGATCTATCGTTCGATCTGGAAAGGGCCGTTTCAGGTGTATGATTCGACGGTCAACTGGTCTTATCGCGACCTGCAAGTCGAATCCGGAATTCAGTATAGTTATAAAGTTTCGGCCAAGAACCGTCTCGGTCTGGAATCGGTCCCGACCGGGCCGGTGGCGGCAATTCCGCTGGCGCGGAACAAGGGAACATTGTTCTGCAATCTCAACCGGCCCGGACAACCCAACAGCGGGCCGTATCAAAATCAATATTCGCTCGCTCTGTATCAATCGGCCGCCGCGGTCGCCCCCATCGACTGGTATATCGCCGGTCAGGGACCCATGGGCCTGAAACAAATGGCCGACTATTCGTTGATCGTTTTCGATTGGGAAAAACGGGAGGACGGTCTGCCGTTGGGGATGCCCGATTCCATCGGATATTATCTGGCCAACGGCGGCAATGCAATCTTCATTCTCCTCGCCACGCAAAGCATTTCCAGCACCAGGAGAATCTATCGCTATGATTCCGACAGTTTCTTCCATGATATCCTCAAGCTCGACAGCGCCATAGCCAACGGCTACAACATGGTGAACGGTTCGTTCATCGGCGACCTGGCCGGATGCCAGCCGCTGGTGGCGGAGTATCCCTCGCTGGCCGCCGACACCGTCAAGTTCCGCCCCTCCATGATTCCCATCATCGGTTTCATCCCCATGGCCGGATGTTTGTTTCCCACCGATGAAGTCGAACCGCTCTATACCTATATCTCCTCTAATCCAGACTCCATCAACCACGGGCAGATCAACGGCATCCGGTACAAGGGCGAAGCTTACCAGTTCGTGCTGTTCACCTTTCCCTTATCGCTCATGAAGACGCCGGCGGCTTACCTGGCCTTGAAACGAGCCTTGACCGACATGGGCATCGACATGGGTTGCGGCGATATCAGCGTGGACGACCGCATCACGGTGGGTGATGCCGTTTTTCTGATTAATTATCTTTTCCGCGGCGGCCCGGCGCCGACGGTGCTGAACCATGCCGACGTCGACGGCAGCGGCGTGGTCGACCTGGCCGACGCCGTGTATACGATCAATTTTCTCTTTCGGGCCGGACCGGGGCTCCTGTGCCCTCAGGACCAATAAAGGGACGCGGGGGATCAATAAGATGCCGTTCGTTGGACAGAAACCATTGTGTAACAATCATGGAAAGAACCTTGCATTTATGAAAAAATAGCGTACATTATTCTTGGGTGTTCGCCTTGGGCACCCGCATCACACGGCGCCGTCGGGTTCATCGCACACAATCGGCAGGTAATCGGCGCGGGAGGGTTCAGGCATAATGGGATATTTGCCGAAAAATCGGTTGTTGATCGCTGCTGTCCTGGCGGGATGGTGCGCGATCGGTTCGACCGGGTCGATCTTCGCAGCACCGAGGGAATCGATTGATAAGACCGCGGTCGAGCATAAACTCATAACCAACAATCGCCAGTTGCGCAGCATCGGCGTCCACGACGCCGGCGATCTGTACATGCCGTTCTCCGGGCCGCATTTCGGATCTCCATATCATTATCCATGTGATGGGTATGACCCGGAAACGGGCGAATCCGCCGATGGCATCTTCTTCCCCACAGGAAGCAACAAGATCTATTCCTTCTGCGGGGCATTATTGGTTGGCGGGGTAGTAGGCGATGATACGCTGGTGTCCCAGGCCTATCATGAATACTATGGCTTCTGTGAATTCGCCCCAACCGACTCCCTGCAAGGGGGCGTCCTTCGGACGTGCGATTTCGCTGATGATGAATTCCTATCGATGACGGTGGACCGGCAGGCCGAGTACGTAAGCGGGGTCCTGGGGATTGGTTTGACCGCTCACAGTTATACGTGGGCCGATTCGCTCTACGACAACTTCGCCATCATTCGATACACGATTCGCAACCGCAACCCATTGCCGATCGCCGATGGTTGGATAGGTTTTCTCGTGGATAACGACGTTTATCTCCTTAACCCGGGTACCTCCGGCGCCTGTGACGATTTTTCCGGCATGTTGGATACCCTATTGTACGACGACGATCTGGCCAGCCGGGTGCTGATACCGTACACCATCGACAACGACGGCGATCCGGTACGGGGCGCATGGGATTCGACCTCGGTCCGGGGAGCCTCCTCAATTCGTTTGTTGGATGCCGATTTCGACATCAGCCGCGAAAACTTCAATTGGACCACAACCTGGTGTCCCAACTATATCTACTTCGGCCCGCGGCGGTTGGGTACTATTGAAGACCCATTACGGTTATTTTACGGTACTGACACTTTCGGCGTTCCGTCCACGGATGAGATGCAGTATTACCTGCTTTCCCATCCCGAGATCGATTATGACGGATGGGAGGTAGCCATTCATGATTCAACCGACGGCTGGCTGCCACCGCCTGAACCGAGCGCGGATTATATATATGGCACGGATACCCGTCTTCTCTATTCGTTCGGGTCATTTAACCTCGCGCCGGGAGATTCGCTCTCGTTCACGCTGGCGGTTGTACTGGCGGATGATATTCATCGGGAGCCGACTGACTATGCCGCCTATTTCGATCCGCAGAATCCATCGGTCTGGCGCGACCGTTTGGATTTCGGGCCCCTGATGGTGCAGCATCGACGAGTTGACTCCGTGTACAAATCCGGATTTACCCTGCCTATACCTGGTCCGCCTCAGGGGTTGATTATCACGGATTACGAAGACTCATATATCAAGCTGTCCTGGTGGCCCAGCCGACGACCCGATCTGGCCGGGTATTATCTGTACACGAGAAGCCCCGTCGGTCAATGGGTGCCGGCCCTGCCCGATTTGATTACCGACACGATGGTCGTTTTCAGCGTCCCCGATCCGGCCAGGACCTATGAGTTGGCCGTCGGCGCCGTCGATATTCTAGGCCGGCAATCGAAACAGTCCATGCCGGTATCGATCCTTCCCGGTCGTCCCTACCCCGTCAAAAGCCTGACTGTTGCCATGGATGGCATCGTGCCGGAATTATCCTGGAGCTCCCATGATGATACGACCCTGCAAGCCTATTTCATCTATCGTTCGATCTGGAAAGGGCCGTTTCAACTGTATGATTCGACGGCTAACTTGTTTTATCGCGACCTGCAGACGGAATCCGGAACGCAGTATAATTATAAAGTCTCGGCCAAAAATCGTCTCGGTTTGGAATCGGCCCTCACGGGGCCGGTGACGGTTATCCCATTAGCCCGGGATAAAGGCCTCCTATTTTGCAGCCTCAACAAGCCCGGACAACCCAACAGCGGGCCATATCAAAACCAATATTTGCTCGCCTTGTATCAATCGGCCGCCGCCATTACTCCCATCGACTTGTATGTTGCCGGTCAGGGGCATATGGGCCTGAAGCAGATGGCTGACTATTCGTTGATCATCGTCGACTGGGAAAAACGGGAGGATGGCCCGCCGTTGGGATTCCTCGACTCCCTCCGGTATTACCTGGAAAACGGCGGCGACGCCGTCTTCATTCTCCTCGCCACCGAAACCATCAATGGCGCCAACAAGATATATCGTTATGACTCAGGCAGTTTCTCCCATGATATCCTCAAGCTCGACAGCGCCGTGACCAATGGTTTCCATATCCAGAATGGTTGTTTCGTCGGCGACCTGGCCGGGTGCCAGCCGCTGGTCCCGGAGTATCCCTTGCTGGTCGCCGACACCGTCAAGTTCCGCCCCTCCTTGATCCCCATCACCGGCCTTATCCCCATGGCCGGATACCTCTTTCCCACCGATGAGGTCGAACCGCTCTATACTTATATCTCCTCCCGTCCGGACTCTATCGACCACGGGCAGATCAACGGCATCCGATATAAGGGCGAGGCCTACCAGTTCGTGTTGTTCACCTTTCCATTGTCGCTCATGAAGACGCCTGCGGCTTATGTGACCCTGAAAAGGGCCTTGACCGACATGGGCGTCGACATGGGCTGCGGCGATATCAGCATGGACGACCGCATCACGGTGGGCGATGCCGTTTTTCTGATTAATTATCTTTTCCGCGGCGGCCCGGCGCCGACGGTGCTGAACCATGCCGATGTCGACGGCAGCGGCACGGTCGATCTGGCCGACGCCATGTATATGATCAATTTCCTCTTTCGGGCCGGACCGGGGTTCTTTTGCCCCGATGATTAGCTGAGACACCAGCCATTGACGGCGGTTCCGTGTTCGGCCGAAGACCGGGGATCGACCAAGCCGAAAAAGCTGGCATAAAGAAGAAAATCGTGTATATTGGCCGTAAGCACTCGCTTCCGGCTTCGCATCTGGTAGTGCGACCCATTTAGAATTGTAGATTTGCGTTCGACCTGCACGAGGGGGTTTTGACGTGCCGGTGAATTCAGCACGCAGCCGGATGTTGGCCGTCCTTATTCTGGCCGGATTATGCGCGTTTGGTTCGGTCGGACAAGGGCTGTCGGCGCCATCTGGTTACATCGGTCTGGCCGATAACCGTCAACCCCGACAGGCGGGGGTGCACGACGCCGGCGACCTGTATCTGCCCGTTTTCGGCCCTCAGATTTCCATCAGCCACTGTCTCATCAATAGCTATTGCAACCCCGAAACGGGCGAAGACCTTCGAAGTCTCATTTATCCCAACGGAAGCGGCAAACATTATATGGCTGTCGGCGCCATCTGGGTCGGCGGCGTCATCGACGGCGACACCATCGTTTCTCAGGCTTTCGATGATTGGTCCGGCGTCAATGAATTCTGCCCCGAAGACCGTCGTTGCGGCGGCATGTACCGGACCGGAAACTTCGCCGACGATGAGTTTGTGGCGACGGTCGTGGACACCACCCCCCCGGCGCCTTCCCGCACCCTGGGGCTTCGCCTTACCTCGGTCAGCTACACTTGGGCGGACACGTTGTATGATGATTTCGCCGTCATCACCTACACCATTCACAATATCAAGGATCGCCCCATCTCCGACGGCTGGGTCGGCGTTTTTCTCCATAATGATATCTACCAGGATTCCCCGCTGGAGAATTATTTTGATGACGAGTACTCGGGGGTGCTGGATACGCTTTTGTACGACGACGATCCGGCCGGCCGGGTGTTGATCCCGTATGGCATCGACAACGACGGCGATCCGCTTAACGCAACCTACTGGGGCCCCTGCTCGGTTCGCGGCGCGGTCTCTATCCGGCTGCTGGACGCCGATTTCGACATTCAGCATCAAAACTTCAATTGGTGGTCCCGCGGCTCTGATGATGCTTCCGATTTCGGCCCCAGACGGTTGGGAACGCCGGATGACCCGTTGCGGCTTTTCGGGGAGGGCTGGCTGGGCACACCCACGACCGACGAAGAACAGTATTATGTCATGGCGCATCCGGAGGTCGATTATGATCAGACGGATGTCCTCATTCACGATTTCGCCGACGGCTGGGTTCAGGCGCCCGGGACCTCGGGGCTCGATTGTGCCGACGGGTCCGTCGCCCATTTCATGCTTTCCTTCGGCCCGTTCGACCTCGCCCCCGGCGATTCGGTCTCGTTCACGATTGCGGTCGTGCTGGCCGACAATATCCACGGTGAACCGTCTGATTTCGCCGTGCAGTTTGATCCGTATTACCCGGAGGCATTCCGCCAAAGGCTGGACTTCGGCCCTCTGCTGGCGCAACATCGCCGGGCCGACTCGGTGTACAAGTCCGGCTTGACCCTGCCAAGCCCCGGCCCGCCCCAGGGACTTATCGTATCCGATTACCAGGACGCCCTGGTCAGACTTTCCTGGTGGCCCAGCCGACGGCCCGACCTGGCCGGATACTTCCTCTGCACCAAAAACCCCGCCGGGCAATGGGTGCACGCTTCGCCGAATATGATCACCGACACCGTCGGGATCCTTTATGTCCCCGATCCGAAGCGAACCTATGAATTGGCGGTCAGCGCGATCGACACCCTCGGCCGGGAATCGAAAGTCTCCATGCCGGTGTCGATTCTCACCGGCCGGCCGCACCCGGTGGAAAACCTGGAACTCCTGCTCGACGGCGTCATTCCGGAATTATCCTGGGTTCCGCACGACGACACGACTCTGCAGGGGTTCATCATCCATCGTTCGATCTGGGACGGCCCGTTCCAGGTGTATGATTCGACGACCAACTGGCAGTACTGCGACCTGCGCGCGGAGTCCGGGGTTCGATACACGTATAGAGTCGTGGTCAAAAATCGGCTCGGTTTGGAATCATTTGCGGCCGGGCCGGTGAGCGTGTTGCCGATGGCCATGAACAAAGGAGTTCTCTTCTGCAATCTCAATCGGGTTTCCGACCACAACACCGGGCCGTTTCGGACCGAATATCTCGATCGATTGTACCAATCGGTGGCCGGCGTATACCCCATGACCCGATTCAACCGGGCGAACAAGGACCTGTCATTCAAACAAATGGCCGACTACAGCCTGATAATAATCGACTGGGAAAGGTTCGAGGACGGCCTGACCCCGGTGCTGGTCGATTCGCTCAAGTATTATCTGAAGGGGGGCCCGGATCGTGCTTATCGCGTTGTCGGCGTGCCAAACCTCCATCACGATCAAGCCGACCGTGAATAACTATGACTCGGGCGGCTTCTTTCACGACTTTCTGAAACTCGACAGCAGCGTCACCAACGGATACATGTTCGGGGAAGGGGCTTTCCACGGCGACCTGTATGGTTGCCGCGCGGTCGCCCCGGAGTATCGCGACCTTCAGGCCGATACGGCCAAACTGGCCGCATCACCGACCATTCCGGTGGAAGGGTATATCCCGATGGCGGGCTATCTGTTCCCATCGGACGAGGCCGAACCGCTCTACCGCTACGTTTCTTCCGTTTCGGACACGATCAACCAGGGGCAAATCAACGGCATCCGGTATCTCGGAGATGATTACCAATTCGTTCTGTTCACCTTCCCCCTGACCATGATGAAGGAGCCGGTCAATTTCAAGGTGCTGCGTCAGGCTCTGATCGACATGGGGCTCGACATGAGTTGCGGCGATATCAAACCCGACGGCGGCGTCAACATCGGCGATGCGGTCGCGCTGATTTATTACCTGTTTCGCGGCGGCCCGGCGCCGGACAGGCATGATGCCGACGTCGACTGCAACGGAGTGGTGGATTTGGCCGACATGGTCATCATCATCAACCTCTTATTCAAAGGCGGCACGGGGCTGCACTGCTGTCCCTGAGAGTGAAGCCGTGAAAGCCTCTCTGCTTTCAGGAATTCCTAATTAGCGGGGGCGGTTTCTTTTGGGGATGGTTCCGGTCAGAGTGATATAGACGCTTCCCACCCGCACCAACCCATCTTTCTCCAATGCCTGGGCGGCCTGACGGACATCATTCAATGATCGCGACAATTGTCGGGCAAGCGCGGTAAGCGAGACGCGGTGATGCGTGGCCAGGCGCCGGATGATTTCGCCTCGGATCTGACGGATGGAACCGACGAAAGTCGATTGCCGCGAAGCCGGCGGAACGGCGGCAATTTTCCGCGGCAGGCGCAGGCGGCCGTAGTCCATCAGGGCGTTATGCCAGTCGCGGGCTTTTCCACGAGGAAGCAGTTTCAACGCAATCCGTTCCAGTTCGGCATTCGGCAGATCGGCCGGAAGATTGAACTCGTGAAGGATGACGCGACGGATATTGGTGTCAATGGCCGCCAATAGACGGTTGGCGGAAAAGACAAGGATGGCGTGCGCGGTGTAACGGCCGATACCGGGCAGGGTCATCAAGACTCTTGGATCATCGGGCAAACGCCCGCCATATGTTTCCATAACCTCATGGGCCAACCTTCCCAGATATATGGCCCGGCGGTTATATCCCAACCCGGACCAGGCAGCCAAAAGTTGCCGGGGCGAGGCCTGAGCCAAAGATTCCCAATCGGGCCATCGTTTCAGCCAGGAGGAATATATAGGTATAACCCGTTCGACCTGGGTTTGTTGGAGCATGATTTCGGCGACGGCGCTAGAGTACGGGT
>JAQVRW010000106.1 GCA_028700875.1 Candidatus Zixiibacteriota bacterium
GCGGGCGCATCGCTGATTCCATTCTCTCGGCTCCCGCATCCGCTTGTACGCCGTGTAGGGCCACACCACCAGGTAAAGCAGGTTGACGGCGATTTTATAAACGGTCAGCATAACCGGACCCGCTCCTGAATGGCGGCCCAGGCGTTCCGTCCCGCGTTCCCCGAACCCAGCGCCTCGCGCACGGACATCAGGCCGTGCACCATCGTATCGTACCGCGTCTTGTCCTGCAGCAACTGTAATGCCTGCGTAGCGATCGTCTCGGCCGTCGCCGCCGACTGAATCAATTCCGGCACGATCTTCCGCCCGGCGATGATATTCACCATCCCGATACTGTCCACCGACACCAGCCTGCGCGCGATCTGGTAGGTGGCGAAACCCGTCTTATAGACGACGATCATCGGCGTGCCGAAATAGGCCGCCTCGACCGTGGCCGTCCCCGATGAGGTGACGACCAGGTCGGATGCCGAGAGCATCTCCGGCGTCACCCCCGCGCGGATATCGATCTTGCGTGGGCCGATGATCTTTCGATAGATTTCGATATCGATTCCTGGCACGGCGGCCAGCATCAGCCGCACGTCGCGCAATTTGTTTACGATTATATCCGCCGCGCCCGTCATCACCGGAAGCATCCGCCTGATTTCCTGTATGCGCGATCCGGGCAGAATGGCGATGATCCGTTCGCTTCCGCCGTATCCCAGCTTTGCCCGGCAGGATGTCTTGTCGGGAATGTCGCGGTAGCGGTCCACCAGGGGATGGCCGACAAAATGCGCCTCGATGCCGTGCTCGCGAAAGAATTTCTCCTCGAACGGGAAGATCACCAGCATCAGGTCGATCAACCGCTTGATGGCCGCCACCCGTCCTTTTCCCCAGGCCCAGACCTGCGGCGAGATGTAATAGATGATCGGAATCCCCAGCGGTTTGATTCGCTTCGCCAGCCGCAGATTGAAACCGGGATAATCCATGAGAATAACCGCCTTGGGACGACGTTCGGCGATCATTCCCACCGTGCGGACCATCAGGCGGCGGAAGAAGAAAAGCTTGGGCACGACCTCGAAAAATCCCATGACGGCCAGATCGCGGCAATCCGCGATCGGCTTCAGCCCGGCCTGCTGCATCAACGGCCCGCCCAAACCGAACAGGCCGATATCGGGACAATCCCGCCGAATTTCGTCGATAAGGTTTTTCCCGGGAAAATCGGCCGATGGGTCGCCGGCCGCGATGAATATCCAGCCGTTATCGCTCATCAATCCCTGACCGGCCGTCCGGATTCTGGCTCTGAGCGATCACGGCCAGCGCCACGGCCAGAGCCTCGCGTCCTTCCCGGCCGGTGACCGCCACCGGGCGATCGCGGCGAATCGCCGCGGCAAACGCGGCCAGTTCGGCCTGCAACATATCCTGCGACTTGTCCCCGACCTGGCGATATCCCAGATTGCGTCCCGATAATCCCAGCGGCACGGCCAACTCGTCGTCCTGCGGGGCGCCCTCCAGCATCCGGTAAAGATCGGCCTGCTTTTCCGTAAAATCCAGCGAATAGTACCCGGAATTTTGGAAGATGCGCAGCTTGCGCATCGGGCGAAGCGATATCCGGCTGGCGGTCAAATTGGCCACCGCCCCGTTGGCGAAGGTCAGTCGGGCATTGGCGATATCGACCGTGTCGGAAACCACCGCCACCGCCGAGGCGTCGATATGACGCACCGGGCTTTTAATCAGATGCAGCGCCAGATCGATATCGTGAATCATCAAATCGAGCACCACCGCCACGTCGGCCCCGCGCGGATTGAACGCGGCCAGGCGATGCGCCTCGATAAAGCGGGGGGTGATGTCATACCCGGCCAGCGCCGTCACCGCCGGATTGAATCGCTCGATATGCCCCACCATCAGGGTCACGCCGGCGGCATCGGCCGCGGCAATCACGCGATCCGCTTCTTCCAAAGTCGCCGTGATCGGTTTCTCGATCAGCACGTGACGGCCGGCGGCGATGATCTTCAGGGCCACCTCACTGTGGTCGGACGTCGTGACCGCCACCGACAGGGCGTCGCACTCGCCGATCAGGGCTTCCGGCGTCGGAAACGCCCGGCAATGCAAATCAGCCGCTACCTGTTCCGCTCGGGTCGGGACGCGATCATAAACCCCGACCAGCTCCAGGTCCTCGAGAACGGACGCCCAACGGGCATGGTGCCGCCCCAGCGACCCGACTCCGATTACGCCGTATCTTGTTTTTCCCATGACCGCCTCCATGCTGCCGTATGCCGGACCGGCCGCCTATTTGACCATGCCGCGCGGGGAGGTCTCCACGAACGTGATGATTTCCTGGACCTCGGGAATTTGCTCCACCTCGACGCGGAGGCGCTCCAACGCCTGCGTGGTATTGAGGCGCGAGAAGAACAGAATCTTGAAAGTCTTTTGCAGCGCCTGGATCGTTTCCTTGGAGAAATTGCGCCGTTTGAGCCCCACCTGATTCAACCCGATCACCTTCAACGGATGCCCGCCGACCAGAGAATACGGGCAGATGTCCTGCTGAGCGCGGAACCCGCCGCCGATCATGCAATGGGCGCCGATCCGCACGAACTGATGCACTGGAACTAAGCCGCCGATGATGGCGTACCGATCGACATGGACATGCCCGCCCAAATTGACGGAATTGGCCATGATGACATGATCGCCGAGTTTGCAGTCGTGGGCAACGTGCGCGTAGGCCATGAGAAAACAATCACGGCCGACATCCGAGGAACCGCTTTCCCTGGTGCCCCGGTTGACCGTGACGTATTCGCGAAGGACCGTATTGTCGCCGATCACCGCGATCGTTTCCTCGCCGCCGAATTTCAGATCCTGGGGCAGGGTGCCGATGACCGCGCCGTGGGAAATCCGTACGTTCTTGCCGATTCGGGCTCCGGAGGCGATGAGCGCTCCGGAGGCGATGTGCGTACCCTCGCCGATAGTCACGTTCTCTTCGATGATCGTATACGGCCCCACTTCGACCGTTTCATGCAACTCCGCCTTGGGAGATATGATTGCCGTAGGATGTATCATTTGTCCACCACCGTCGCCATGAATGTCGCCTCCGCCACCAGCGCATCGTCCACGAATGTCTTGCCCTGCATCCGGCAGGTGTTACGGCGGAAAGACAACATTTCCAGTTCAAATCTGAGTTGATCGCCGGGGGTCACCGGCTTGCGGAATTTGACCCCGTCGATCGACATGAAGTACACTACTTTCGCTTCGGGATTCTCCACCGCGTTCAGAAGCAGCACGCCGCCGGCCTGGGCCATCGCTTCCAGAATCATCACCCCCGGCATGATCGGATGGCCGGGGAAATGGCCCTGGAAGAACGGCTCGTTGATGGTCACGTTCTTGATCGCCACCACCTTCTTTTCCGGCTCCAGATCGAGGATGCGGTCGATCATCAGGAAAGGATACCGATGGGGCATGATCTTCAGGATGCCGTTGATATCCAGGAAGGCCTCGGTCTTCTTCGTCTGGAAACGGCTGGCGATCTGTCTCTTCTGATACAGCGAGCGCAATTTTTTCACCAGCGCCACGTTCGCCTTGTGTCCCGACCGCCCGGCCAAAACGTGCCCTTTGATCGGCACCCCGATAAGCGTCAAATCGCCGATCAAATCCAGCGCCTTGTGCCGAACCGGTTCGTTGTAAAACCGCAGCGGCAGATCGTTGATGATGCCTGTCCGGCCGACAAAGACTTCCCCCTCGATCCCCAGCAGCGACCGAATCCGATCGACCTCGATCTGGCCCCCTTTGAGATCATAGATGACCATGGCGTTGTCCAGGCTGCCGCCTTTGATCAGTCCCTGGTTCTTCAGCATCTCCACTTCCGACAGGAAGCAGAATGTCCGCGCCGGGGCGAACTCCTCGGCGAACTCCTTCTCCAGATCCACCAGCGACGTGTACTGCGTTCCCAGAGCCGGGTTGGCGAAATCGATCATGAACGTGATGCGGAACTCATCGGACGGCAGCACGACGATATCGACCCGCCGCTCCGGTTCGGAATACGACATGGGCGTGTCGATTTCCAGATAGGCCTTGTCCTCGTCGAAATCGACCAGACCAGCCTCCTGCAGGACCTCCACGAATGGCAGCGCCGAACCGTCCACCACGGGCGGTTCCGGACCGGACATCGCAATCAGGACATTGTCGATTCCCAGGCCCGTCAACGCCGCCAGGGCATGCTCCACCGTATGCACCTTGGCTTCACCGATACCGATGGTCGTTCCCCGCGAAATATCGATCACGTGGTCGATATCGGCCGGGATCGGTTGCGATCCCGGCAGGTCGGTCCGCAAGAACTTGATTCCGTGATCCGCCGCCGCCGGTTTGAACGTGATCGTGCAGGTCTCGCCGGTATGCAACCCGACACCCGTCAGGCTGGCTTCGCGTGCGATCGTCCGCTTCTTTGTGTACATATCACCGCCTTAGGTAAACAGAAAACTATGATAGACAAATCCTCGACCCGTATCAAGCAAAAAAACCGGCGTGCGGATGGCGACGGATGGTCGCGTTTTTCATATTCGGGGCTTGACTGGCGACGAAAAACGCTTATGTTTGGCGGACTCGAATAGTGTGCAGGGAGGTGTCATGCGGGGAATTAACGTCCGCCTTACGGCGTATTGTTTTGTTTTTCTATTTTTCGCGGCCTTATGTCCGCCATCCGTCGCCAAGGAAACGGGCACGATTATCCTCAAAGACGGCGCGCGCTTTGCGGACGTCGCCTATCGAATCGACAAGTACTTCAAAGTCGTAAGGTTCACCGTCTCGGGAGAAGGGAAGAACAAAGCTGTCTCCTTCGGCAATATCGAAGCCATTCTTGATGCCGCCGGGAATAATCGGGCGCCGGAACTGTTGCAGGAGTATTATCGACCGAATGGGACCGCCGCATCAGCCGCGGTTCCGATAAAGCCGGCGGATACGCCGCCTGCGACGTCACCCTCCCCGGTGGCGACGGGAGATAGTCTCCTGTCCGCGGAACGGGGCGTCCCTGTGGCCGTTTCCGACACCGTTTCACCGGTTTCTTCCCCGCCGGCCGCGGCAACGGCGAATCTTCAGCCCGCCCCGAAGCCGGCGCAACCGCCCGAACCGTGGAGACCCGAAACGGATAACGTCTACCGCGAAGGCAGAAAGAGGTTGTGGACGGGCGGACTTTGTCTGTTCGGCAACTTCAGCGTTCCTGTCGGCGACTGGTATACGGATGTCAATGCCGGCATGGGGTATGAGGCCGACTTATTCCTGTGCGTTTCGCGGCATATCGCGCTACGGGCGCATATCTCGCGGTCCGGATTGAACGTCGATGATTCGTTCTATGACATACTCCTGCCCGGTGAAGGTTGGGAGTTGATGAGCGAAAAATCGGAATTGACGGTCAGCCGTTACATGCTCATGGCTCAGTACAACGACCCGGCTTTGGACAAAACGCTGACCGAGGTCCGCCCCTATATCATGTTCGGGATGGGAGTGGTTCGTGAGGCGCAATCACTGTCGGCCTCCGCGCGCTATACGGCCACCGGGGAATGGGCCTATACGGAAGGGGATAAAACCGACAACCGCTTTGCCATGACATCGGGCGTTGGTTTGGTTTGGAAAATCGGGAGGAATCTGGGCTTTGACCTTGAGGGCGCGGCCGACATGATCTTCATCCCAACCGAATATCAGTACGGGGAATCGGCGTCCGCCACCGCCTATATTATAGATTTCAAAGCGGGGCTGCTCTATCTCTTCTGATCGTATCGTTAAAGGAGGACGAAAGAATGCGTCGTATTTCATTGTGTGCCGTTATGGTTATCGTCGGGGCCATGCTCTTCGGCGGTTGCTCACGGTATGTCATCACGCAGGATTTGACGGAGCCGATCGGGCCGAGACCGACTTGTTATATAGGGGAAGTCCGCGATGAGTTGCCGGTCGATTTCGAGGCTTCAAAGAAACCGAGCCAGGAGGTCGTCGAAGGATTCCGGAAAGTATTGGGCCAGGAATTGGTCAAGAAGGATTTTTTCAGTTTTGCCGATAAATCAGACTCCAGCAAAATGCAGTATATGCTGACCGGGGCCATTCTCGGTTATAAAAAAGGAAGCGGCACGCTGCGGTTCTTCTTCGGAAACTGGGCCGGCGGCGCCGAAGTCAAAACCTCGCTGGAGTTCCGCAATAAGAGCACCGGAGCCGTCATCTTTTCGGGCAATTTCACCGGCACTGTCACCAGTTGGGCGGAATCTGGCGACAAGATGTTTCTACAAGTGGCCAAGGATTTTGCCAAAAAACTGCGCAACGAAGCCAAAAACATGAAGAAATAGAGCGTTGCCGTATTCCTCTCACCGATCGGCCGCTCGAACCGGGCCGACGGCGGAGCCTGATGGCCATGCACCCGGCGTGGTTGAGTTCTGCGGCAATTCGACACCGGGTATGGACCGGTGTCGATCCCGCACAGGCACGCCAGCGTCAACCGGGGAACAGGTCGCGTCCCCCCGTGTATAAAAAAGCAAAAGGTTTTTATTGGGGGACAGCCGCCATGAGCAGAAACGTCATCCCTGGCCCTGTACTCGTCGGCCTTTCGCTTATCGCCGCTTGTGTGATCGCAACCCCGATGAGATCGGCCGCCGCTGAAACCATCGGCACGGGACAATCCGGCAACTGGAAACCGACCGTTTCTACCGCCGCCGACAATGGATGGACAAATCTCTCGATCGACAAGCGACCCAGAGGAAGCGGCCGTTACGCGGGAAGCGATCGTTCCGACGGATGGTACGGCCCTTCCGGCTGGCGGGCGATTCTGTCGGTCGAATATGCTTCCCCGTTCGACAAAGACGGGTCGTCGGCCACCTCCGGTTCCGGCGCGGAACTCGCCCTGGTCACGCCGTCGCCCCAGGGGCTGGGCTTGCGGCTCAGCCTCGGTTGGTCGGGAATCGACGTCGATGATGATCGAAATTGGGCTGGAGACGGCGTGGGGGCACCCTTGCCGCCCTATGTGCATGTTGTCGACCAGAGAAAATCCATGGATGCGTTCCGCACCTTCTTTTCTCTCCAGTACCGGACGTTTCCTCCGCGGAACGTTCCCAACGTCCCCGAATTCACGGTGTTCGGCGGCATCGGTTTTATCACCCACGACATGCATGCCGAGACGACCATCGCCAATGATTCCCCCGGCCAATTCTTCTGGTACGCCGATGACAAAACCGAGGCTACCCCGGCGCTCACCCTCGGTTGCGCCGGATCGGTCATGTTCACGCCGAGGGTCGGGGTGGAGGCGTCGCTGTCCACCGACATCCTGCTAAACGAAGACGATTATTTCACCGCCGATGGCATGCATGGTTTCGATTCCATGCACGACTACGACGGCTCCTGGGCCTGGCGCGTCGGCTTGATCCTCGCGTTTTAGGCATGTATTCTGACCACGAATTCTGTTGTCGGCGCGCGCGGAATTACGCACAATCACTATCATTCTTCTACTGATTTGGGGCCGAAAAGTGGGAATTATTCGTTGGAAATGAATGGTGGCGTTGGGGTTGCGAGGAAATGGTTTCGGTTTGTCATTTTTTATATTTCTCACGATGTTCCACTTTGGCATGTGAATCCCCCGGACTCGGTCTTGGCGCTGAATGTCATTCCCGCGTCCGCGGGAATCCATCTTGCCATGTGGGTTTTCTCCGGGCGCTCGCTTTCGCGAGCGTGACATGATAGCGCACGAGCCACCTTGTAGCCGTTGACCGTCGTTCGTACCCAGACGTATAGAACCCGATGGTTTCATCTGATAAAAGGGATGGATTCGCAATCACCATCAAACTAGTGTTGATTTTACGTTTTAACCCCTGACGAACGTCCGAAGCGCTCGAAATGGAAGAGGGGGGGCCGGGACGTTTGTCCGCAGTTTCCACAACGAGCTATGGGACACCGGGGGGGGAGCGTATCGCATGGCATTGACGGGTATACGGCACAAGGTCTCCATACATAAGGCACCCGATCCGTTTTTACCATTGAAACGGTAGTAAGATTACAGTAAATTAGGCGCGGCACGGTTAGTAATGAGCAAGACATCAATTGATTGATGTATGAATCAATGGATTGAACCCAATCCAGCCACGATAGAGCAGCCACGAATCAATCATAGAGGAGTCCATATGATTATAGGCAAGATCGAACGGATTGAGAAACTTGTCGGGAGGACTATTCCGAAACCTCGGTCTAAACATCAAAAAGTGAAGGGCTGGGGTCGTCGACAGGGTGAAAGGGCACTCGTCTATTGGATCCCCAATCACAAGGATCCCGAGAATCGTTCCCAGAAGGGAGTAAATGAATCTGAGTGGAGGAAGGCCCATAAGCGGCTTATGAGCGGTGAGCCATTAACGAGGGCGTGGTTTCAAGAAAAGATGCGGGCTTGCGACAAGGAGGGGGGATGCAATTTTACGACCATTGGCGGCATATTCCAACTCCTTAGGATCGCAAAATATGACGAGAAGAATAGTCAATATATCAAAGTGTAGGTTATTTCTGACCTACAGGATCATCTCGTCATTCCAACGAGCGGACGGCCTGAATAATATCGTACGGTTTCTCGGCGGACATCAACTGTTCGGCGAACCCGTCGAACTGAATCAACTCCGACATCGCCTTGAATACCTTCAAATACAACGAATCATCGTACGGCGGGGCGGCCATGATAAAAAAGAAATTGACCGGCAGGCCGTCCATGGCGTCGTATTCGTACCCCTGCTTACTGCGCCCGAAAGCGATCATGAACTCCTTGGCCTGCATGGAACGGATATGGGGCAGGGCAAACCCCCGGCCAATCCCGGTGGAGGCCTTCCGTTCGCGGTTCATGAAATCAACCAGCAGCTTATGGCGGTTGCCGATCCGGGCCGCCGGGTCAAGCACCTCCAAAAGCTCCGAGATGATCGCTTCTTTGACCCCAATGATCCATTTCGCCCGGCTGCCGTTCTCCGGCAAC